>DATHTI010000021.1:0-5507 GCA_035463335.1 Pyrinomonadaceae bacterium
TTTGCACGCTTCTGTCCCGGTCCAATCTGGTTCGCAATCTGCGCCACGTGAACTGCACGCTCTCGCGCCGTTTTGTAACTGCCGATAATTCGTAGTGCGTCTTCAATTTTACCTTTCGAAGCCGCGCGGTGTGTCTCCTGGTTATCGATGTTCGCCAGCGCCTGGCGGCGCTGGTAAGGGTTGGTAACACGCTCGTTGACGATCTGTTTCGCGCGTACGATCTCGCCGTTGTTCGCTTCGCGATTGGCTAGATCTATGTAGAGTTGTTCTCGTTGGTCCAGCGGCGCTTTTTCAATCGCTTCGAGCGCTGCCTCAAACGTATTATCGCGGATAAGATTTCGATACTTGTCAGCATTCGGATTGTCCGGGTTCAGCTCGGTAATCTTCTTCTGCACTGTCGCCAGGCTGCCGCCTGCGACGCTGTTGATCTCTGGTCCAAGCTGTCGCAATCCGTAAAGTAAGTTCAAGGCAGCGTCTCGTTCCGGTGAGTAGGTGCCCGACGGTGGTCGAGAAAAAGACAGAGCGTCACTGACAGCTTTCTGTAGCAGCTCTCGATATTGTTCGTCAGACAGGATCGGATTTGGCGTTGCACCCTTTCGTGAATTCTGGGTGAAGCGAAGCAAGTTCATGAGAACTAAGGCGGCTTCGGGTTTTGTGAGCAACTTGTCGTTAATCAGCTTGCTCGCAATCTCGCTTGCGAATTGAGCTGCTAACTGGGGATTCTTTTGCCGGAGTAGACCAATCGTGCTAATCAAATTCACCGAGTAGTGTGTTTTCAAAGCCTGACGCGCGATCTGCAGGGCGCGGTCGGGATCGGTCCTCGCGCTTGTACATGATGTGATCTCCTGACCGTCCTAAGACGCCTTAGACGGTCAAAGAGTTCCCCGAAGATAGCGACAAAAGGCACTTTGAACGCTCTTTTTTTGTGCCTTTTGTGAATCCTCTTTGTGCCTTTTTGTGGCTACTTTCGAAAGGCGTTGCTGCCGAGGAAGTTTTCCCGGAGATAACTGACTGTATCGTGAAGTGTCTCGCCGGGATCGCGTGGCTTGAACCCAAGCTCACGACTCGCTTTCGCACAGTTCAAATACCAGAAATACTGGGCCATCTCGATCGCACCCGGCTCAACCGGCGACGCCATGTCCCACTGTTTGAAAAACGAATCGACGAGATTTGCGCCCGTGATCGCGAGCCGTGACGGGAGGGCGAGCCATGGTGACGAGACTTTCGTAAGACGCTCGAGACGTCCAAAGAATTTTGAGAAGGTCCAGTTAGCGGACCCGAGCAGGTAGCGCTCGCCGTGCCGGCCTTTCTTCATCGCCGCTCGAAACGTGCGCGCAGCGTCGCGTGCGTCGACAAAACTCACGCCGCCTCCCGGCACGGATCCAATCTTCCGCGCCATAAAGTCGAGAATGACTTTGGTTGAGCTGAGACGATCGTCGCCTGGTCCGAGCAGCAGACTCGGATTCATGATCACGAGCCGCAAACCCTTCCCCTGGAAACGTTCGAGTGCCGCCATCTCCTGGTACGCTTTACTTGCGTAGTATGGCCAGCGAGAGATGATGTCGAGTGGCACTGGATACGTCTCATCGGGAATGACGTCACCGTCTTTCGTAACGGCGATCGTTCCGCTCGTTGACGCAAGCACAATTGTTTTCACGCCCGCGGCGTTCGCGGCGTCGCAGAGCAGACGCGTGCCTTCGACGTGAATGTCGTACATCTCGCGCGCGTCTTCACGCTCGCGCGAGACCTTTCCGGCGAGGTGATAGACCTCGCTGATGCCTTCGACGGCGCGCTTGTTATCGTCCGCATTGGTGATCGACCCTGCGAATGTTTCGACACCGAGATCGACCAGCCAGTCGGGAATCGAAGTCGCCATCACGCGTACGTCCCGGGCGCCTTCTTCAATTAGTTGACGGACGAGATGCGAGCCGAGAAAGCCGGTGCCGCCGGTGACGAGCGTGACGGCGCGCTGGCGCTTCTCGATCGCGGCACGTCGCTTCGTGCCGGTCGTCGTCATGCGCGCTGTGCGTTTGGTGGGTGTTTTGGTGGGCATCGCGCTATTAACCACGGATGACACGGATCAAAGCCATGGATTTAGACGGCAACCTCTTCACTGACGAGCTCCTTCTTGCGCTCACTCTTCCACAGCTTACGCAGCTCTTTGGCGTCGAACTTAGTCCGCGTGCCGTCGCGGAGGTTTACGACCTCGTGCCTGACGCGCGCGGCGATGAGCCGGTACGCCTCAGCTCGCGGCATGCCCTTCGTCATCTCTTCGAGCTCTTCGATCCCGAGGAAGCGACCAATGTGCGCACCGACGTCACGATTCTTGATGATCGTCGTGCCTTTCGGCATCGCTTCGTACGTGCCTTCGAGATACATCGGGAGGATGCCGACGCGCGCGTGCAGCGCGAGATATCCGACGACGGGTTTGAAGTCAGCCAGGATCCCCGTCATCGAGCGTGTGCCTTCGGGGAAGATGAGTGCGTTGTAACCACGATCAAGAAACGACTTCGCATGACGCAGCGACTGTCGCAACGAACCCGTCCGCTCCATCGGCACAAGATTCGTAAAGTTTTCCATTACCGCGCGCTTGTACTTCGTGTCGAAGAAATAATCCGCAGCGGCGAGCGCCACGAGATCCTTGCCATACTCACCGAGCGCCATCTTTGTGAGGCCCATGTCGAGGTGCGAAGCGTGATTCGCTGCGACGAGGAAGTTCGTGTGCGGTGGAATGTTTGAACGCCCCGCGTAGTGCGTGCGCAGAAATTGATCGTAAAGGAACTGCTGGAGGAAGTCGGCCGCTTTGTTTCCGGCCGTTTTGACAAACGACGGCACATGGATCTCGTCGTCCTTCTTGTTTTCGTCCACGCGCACTTCCGGCTTTGGCGCGGCGCTCGGCTGGCGGCTGACGACAGTCAACAGCTCTCGCACGTCCTGAATCTCGTTGAAACGTTCCGGCGCTGAGATTGAGCCACCAGCGTTCTCGATCGCCGTCGCGAGCTCGACGAACATCAAACTATCGAAACCGAGATCGCTCAATCTTGTCTCACTCGAGACTTCGGACCGCGAGCGATTTGCAACACTCGCCACGAGTCCCTGCAACCAGAACGAATCCGCATTCGCACTCTCCTGCGCACTGCTGCGACGGCCGGACTTCTGACTCTCCTCAATCGCCTCGATCATCTGGACCACCTCACGTCGCTTCACTTTGCGCGTTGCCGTGCGCGGCAGCTCGACGTCGGTGAAGTGCAACACTTTCACGCGTTTGAAGTAGGGCAGGGAAGCTGAGACCTCGCGGAAGTGTTCCTCGACAAAACGATGCAGAGCAGCGCGCGAGAGTGAAATGTCGTACTCGTCATCCGGCACGACAAGGCACGCTACCTTCTCACCGATGCCGTCCGCCAAACCGACAATGCTCAGCTCTTTAACGTAAGGCGAGTTGCCGTAAATCTCCTCGAGCTCGTCGGGATAAACGTTCTTGCCGTTCGTATCGACAATGATCTCTTTCGAGCGACCGACGAGATAAAGATTGCCGTCGTCATCGACGCGGCCGAGATCGCCCGTGTAAAGCCAGCGATCGATGAGCGTCTGGCGGGTAGCGATTTCGTCTTCGTAGTAACCGAGCATCACGTTTGGACCACGCGCGATCACTTCGCCGACGCCGGTCGCGTCGGGATCCGAGATGCGAACTTCGACGCCGGGCAAAGGCTTGCCGACTGTGCCAGTTAACATTCGATTTTCCGGACGCGTGACGGTCAATACGGGCGAGGCTTCAGTCAGGCCATAGCCTTCGAGAATTGTGAATCCGAGACCGTGAAAGTCTCGTTGAATCTTCTCACTCAAGGCCGAGCCGCCGCTGATGAAATAGCGAATGCGCCCGCCGAGACCTTCGTGAATCGGATAGAACAGGATCTGTCCGAAGTTAAGCGGCGTTTTGTCGCGCAGCCACGCATTGGCCCACATCAGGTTGTCTGCCGCCTTGCCGATCCAGTCGCTGCGCTCGTAGAGACGATTCTTGATGCGACGATGCAACAGCTCCCACAAGGCGGGCACCCCAACCATGCCCGTCACATGGCCATTCTTGATCGCGCGCGCGAGTGCGTCGCTCGTGAGCTCAGGCAAGTAAGTGATCTGCGCGCCACGACTCAGCGGCGTCAGAAAACCAGTGGAAAACTCAAACGTGTGATGTAATGGCAACACCGACAACACACCGTCGCTTGTCGTCATATCAAAGACTGACGACAACATCGACACCATGCTCGTCAGGTTACGATGCGAAAGCATCACGCCTTTCGGCTGTCCAGTCGTGCCCGAAGTGAAGATGAGTGAAGCGACGCCCTGCGCGTGCGCGCGTTGCGGCAGCAAGGCGATACGCTCGTCTTCAGTCTGCTCGTCAGGTAACGCAAAAACGTCGTCGTAAGTCCAAAGACGCGTGAGTCCCTGCTCGCTAAGTAGTTGTTGGAGATCCGGATGCTCTTCAAGCACGGCCTGACTACAGATCACGCCCGCGGCATTTCCGGCACGCGCGAAATTGAGAATCTCGGTCGTCGAACTTTCGGGATCGCATGGAATACACGTGGCTCCGGCTTTCAGCACGCCGAAATAACTCATGCCCCATTCGGGCGCGTTGCTGCTGACGAGCATCACGCGATCGCCGGACTTGATCCCTTCACTCGCCAGGAACCCGGCCACTCGCGTCGCCAGCTCGCGCACATCGGCATACGTGTACTGCTCCTTGCGACCGTCGCGCTCGATCCGCATCGCTACTCTCGTCGCGTGACGTTTCGTCGAAGTCTCAAAGAGCTCGAGCAGGTCGCGATATGTGTAGACGCGCTTCGGCTGCGCGCGCATCTCGTCTTCGAGCGTCGGAAACACCCACTTGGTGAGCCCCGGCAGGTGGATGTTGAGCCAGTAGTCGTACCAGTCAAACTTTTCCGGATTCCAGGTCAGGAGCGACTTTTCGTCTTCACTGATGCGTTCGAAGAGCGAGCGCACATTGTCGGTACAAAAGACGTAAGCGTTTTCGACCGTGAACGGACGAAACATGTCGAACGCCTCGGTGGTTTCGCGCGTCAGCTCTTCAACTCGCTCGACACTGTTCTTCACCAGATCGATCGCTTCCGCGATACGACCGCCACCCCACTTCGGTCGCACGCGCTCGAGCAGCGACGACGCTTTCTTCGCAGTCGCGTTGAACATCGGCACCGACGTATTTTCGAATTTCGAAACGGTGACGGGCCGCGGTTCCATCCGCGCAGCGAGGCGATTCAGGATCTTGACGCCGCTGTCCTTTTCTTCGAAGTGCCTTCGCTTGTCGAGTCCGCAGAGACCAATAATCCGTTCCATGTTATTGGCATTGGCATCGCCAGTGGCTGCCTGGAAAACGAGACGCGGTTCTTCCACGCAAGCCTGGGCTGCGACCGCAAGCATCACGGATGCGACCTGGTCCACCGGCGTGATATCCAGAATCAGTTTCGGATCTGCCGGAATCTGTGTCTGACCTTTGC
>DATHTI010000022.1:0-5860 GCA_035463335.1 Pyrinomonadaceae bacterium
GACCAGTGCGCCGAGGCAAACAAAGTCCTCGCGCGGGCCATTTCTTTGAGTAAGAGAAACCGCTACGTGGAAGGTCACGCCGAAGCTCTCCTCATACGCCCCTTTTGTCTTAGCAACAAGATCCAGGCTCTTCAGGATGCCGAGGAGTCGCTGAAATTGTGGCAGTCGACTAATGAGAAGTTGGGCCAGGCGAAGGCTTACATGGTCGTCGGCGAGTACCAGATGATCCAGAACAACCTGATTGAGTCGACTCGCAACTACGAAACTGCCCAGAAGCTCTGGGAGGAGCTCAACGTTCCGAATCAAGTGGCAGAGGCTTTAATCAACCTGGGTTTTATTGAATTTCGTAAAGGCGCCTGGCAAGCGTCTTTGTCATTCTATGTTCGAGCGCAGCAGTTGATTGTCGAGGAGGCAGCCGAGCCCCACATGATGGGACAGATGAAGGCTGGGTTCGCCGAGGCATTCACCGAAAGCGGAGTGCCCTTAACCGGATTGGATAGATATCGCGAGGCGCTCGAATACTATCGCCAAATAAAAAGGCCGAGTGCCGTAGTCAACATGCAATGGCTCATTGGTACCGCCCATTACTACATCGGCAACTATGCCGAAGCACTTGGAATACTGAAAAGCACTCGTGCTGAAGCTCTGGATCGTGACGACTTTATGCTTGCAGCACTGTGCGACGATTTCACGGGACGAAGTTACTATGAGTTGCAGGATTACGCGGCTGCTCTGCGTCATTATCAAGCTGCACTCGACGGATTTACGAAATCTGGCAACCGGATGGAAGAGGCTCGTACTGTGGGGTTAATGGGTCAGGTTTATCAACGGCAGGGAAAGCTCGAGAAGGCGAAGGCCCACTATCAGCGAGCGCTGGCTTCGTTTCAAAAACTGTCGGATCAGGTCAATGAATCAGCAACTCTTTACGCGCTTGGCTCTTTGGAGCTGGAACAAAATTCCATCGATGCGGCAGAAGAACATCTGAAGCAGTCAATCGAATTGACGGAAAAAATGCGCCGTATCTCTGTGAGCTCCGACTTGACGGCGGCGTTCTCAGCGCGGGTCCACGACCGCTATGAAAAATACATCGATTGCATGATGCGCAAATATCAATCATCGCAATCTCAGGATCTTGTGATAGATGCGTTTCACACCAGCGAGTTGTCGCGAGCTCGTTCCCTCGCGGAGTTGTTACGCGCCACGCAGGCCAATCTCTTTCCCGGCCTCGATCCTCAACTGGCCGACCAGGAGAAGCGACTGCGTGGATATTTGAGCGACAATGAAAACGCCAAGATTCGTCTGTTGGGTGGAAAATTTCAGAGCGCCGAGCTCAAGGCACTGGAGTCAGAATATCAACGCTTGAAAGCGGAGTACGATCAGATCATCCAGGACATCCGCAGCCGTAATCCGAGTTACGAGCAGGTCATTCGACCAACAGCCTGGGACCTGCGAAAGATTCAGGATCAGGTCATTGCCGACGATCAGACTGTGTTGCTGGAATACAGTCTTGGTTCTGAAAAGAGTTACGTGTGGGCCGTGACGCGCTCGGGGATTACGAGTTACGAGCTGCCGAACGAAAAAACGATCGATCCAGTGGCGCGCCGCGTTCACAAGTTGTTGTCGAGTCCACCACTGAACGGTAGCGATGCCGAGCTCACCAGCGCAGCTCAGGAGCTGGCCGTCATGATTCTCTCCCCGGTCACCGAACACCTCAACAAGCGGCGAATAATTCTAGTGGCCGATGGAGTTCTGAATTACGTTCCGTTTCAAATTTTGCCGTCACCGTCGAGCAACAAACTTCTCGTCGACGATGCAGAGATTATCAACGCTCCCTCGGCCTCGATCATTGGTGAGTTACAGCAGGAGGCTATGAACCGGCAGCCGGCTACGAACCTGTTGGCGGCGTTCGGTGACCCGGTTTTTGCAACGGACTATCAATCCAAAGATGCGGAAAAGAACGAACAACTAATCGCGACCGCACAATTGCGCTCGGCTTTGCGTGATACCAATCTCAACGACGAAGCATTCAACCGGCAGGCACTGTCCCGGCTTTTTTACGCCAAGCATGAGTTAGACAGCCTGGGTGAGGTCGCTGGTGAAAAGGGATTGATCGTACGTGAGTACGATGCAACTCGCGACCGGTTTCTCCAGACCGATTTAACGCAATTCGCTATCCTGCATCTCGTCACGCATGGCTACTTTAATCCGAAGCACCCGCAGAATTCCGGTTTTGTGCTTTCGGATATCGACCGCGATCAAAAACAGATGCCGGGGTTTGTAGGGCTGCGCGAAATTTACGAACTGCGCGCGCCTGTCCTGCTCGTGGTCTTGAGCGCATGCCAGACTGCGCTCGGCGAGAACGTGCGTGGTGAGGGAGTCATCGGCATGACCCGAGGCTTCATGCATGCCGGCGCGTCGAGCGTCGTCGCCAGTCTATGGGAAGTAGACGACAACGCGACGGCTGAGCTAATGAAGCTTTTCTACAGCAACATGCTGAAACGCGGAATGAAGACGGGCGAGGCTCTGCGCGCCGCGCAAAATACGATCCGGCAGCGACCGGAGTGGCGCTCACCGCATTACTGGGCGGCGTTTACGTTACAAGGCGAGTATCCGCGACCGATCAAAGCGAATTCGGAAGTGGCCGGAGTGCAATCACGTGTCTCCGTAATCGTAGGGATTAGCGTATTGATTTTAGCTGCTGCGCTGTTCTGGTTCTGGCGTCGAGTGAAAGCGCGCCGGGTTAACTAAATACTCCCGGAGATGTATCCGAATGACAGGGCCGCTAAAATAAGCGCGCCCACGATTACCCGGTAAACGATAAACACGCCGGTCGAATGCGTTCTTAAAAATCGCAGCAGAAACCAGATCGACGCATAACCCACAATGCCCGAAACCACCGTCGCGACAGCAAGCGCACCGTAGCTCCCCGACGGTAGTTTTTCAATCGCTTCGTTCAGCTCCAACAAGCCGCTCGCGGCAATTGCGGGAATCGAAAGCAGGAACGAGAACCGCGCCGCCGTCTCGCGTGTCTGGCCGGCAAACAAACCACCCATGATCGTCGATCCCGAGCGGCTCGAACCCGGAATCAGCGCCAGCACCTGTGCTGACCCAACCGCGAGTGCGTCACTGACGCGAAGCTGGTCCATCGCGTGATCTCTCTTGCCCACCAGCTCCGCGATCATCAGCAGAATTCCGACGACGATCATCATCGTCGCAATCACCCAGAGGTTCTTCGTGAATGGTCCTTCGATCTGTTTCTTCAGCAACAGTCCGACCGTGCCCACAGGCAGCGAGCCGATGATCACGAGCCAGCCGAGCCACGCATCTTTCGAGAGTTTTGGCCGGACCGGCTCACTTCGCGCGCGCAGCATCGCCAGGTGATCGAAGGTGAACGCGCGCACGATATTCACGATGTCTCGACTGAAATAGATCAAAACGGCGAGCAACGTACCGAGCTGGATCACGGCAATGGTGGCTGTTGTCTGCTCGGCTTGTAGCGTTTTATCCGCGCCGCCGTAAAGATCGACGAGGCGTGCGGCAAAAACGAGATGGGCAGTTGAGCTAACCGGGATGAATTCCGTCAGGCCCTGGACCACGCCGAGGACGATAGCTTGAAGGATGGTCATTTATTATTCTCGATAAGAGTTCCGCTCCGCGATCCAATCATAAATCGCCGCGGGCATCAGCATCGTGGCGCGCACGATTGTCGCGAGTTGCCAGGGAAAGGCGTAAATCTTCTTTTCCCGCTCGATTGCCTCAACAATCCGCTTCACACCGTAGTCGAGCTCCATCAGGTACGGCATCTTTGCTTCACGTCCCGCGGTCAGTGCGGTTTTGATGAAGCCCGGATGAACGATCGTCACACCAATACCGCTACGGCGTAGATCGATCCTGAGACTTTCAAAATAAGCCGTGAGGGCCGCCTTGCTCGCACAATAAGCCGCGGATTTAGCGAGCCCGCGATAAGCGGCGAGGCTCGAGATAGCGACCAGCCGCCCTTGCTTGCGATCGACCATCTCGGGCAGCACTGCGGCTACGCTATTCACGGCGCCGAGCACGTTTATACCGATCACATTCGCCGCGTGTTCCGGCGTCAGACTTACGATGTGACTGGCAGTGCCAATACCTGCGTTGGCGATCAGAATGTCGATCGGACCAAGCTCTTTACGAAAGCGATCCGCGGCTTCTCTGACGGCTTTCGCATCACGCACATCCGCCGTCGCAGCAACCGCCTTAACTTTTCTCACCTTTGCTTCTGCAACTATCTCGTTGAGAAGATCTTCGCGACGCGCCAACAAGCCGAGATGACCACCGCGCGCCGCCACCTCCAGCGCAATCCCCCTTCCAATCCCGGAAGAGGCGCCCGTGATCATGACTACCTTGTTGGTCCAATATCCCAATGTTTAGATCAATACGATTACAGGCGTGATAACCGGCCGGGCGCCGGTCTGCTTCTGAATAAACCGCTTCAACTCCACTCGCACGTGCTCTTTCAAAAGCGACTCGTCTGACAGCGTCTGCCGCGATGCACCCGCGATCGCCGAGGTAACTACGCGCTTCGCGTCTTCGAGCATTTCGGATCGACCAGGAAAACCATTCTCGGCACTCAACCCGCGCACGCCACGCGCAACGATCTTCGGCTCACCATCAAGCGCGCCGGTCTCTTCATCGACTGTCACAACCACAGTCACCGTGCCTTCGTAAGCAAGCTGCTTGCGCTCACGCACAGTCTCGCTGTCGATCTCTTTGAATCCACTCTCGTCGATGAACGTGCGTCCAATCTCACGCTTGTCGATGATCGCGGCGCGCTCGCCATCGAGCTCGAGCACGTCGCCATTCTCGATCAGAATGATGTTCTCTTCCTTGTAACCGAGATGGTTTTTGACAAACTCCTTGTGGCGGAAGAGCATGCGGTACTCGCCATGAATCGGTACGACAAACTTCGGCCGCACCGCTTCCGTCATGATCCGGATGTCTTCCTGCGAAGCGTGACCGCTGACGTGAACAAGCCGGCGCTTCTCTTCAATGATGTTCGCACCGCGTTTGTAGATAAACCCGATCATCCGCGAGATCAGACGCTCGTTGCCGGGAATGATACGCGCCGACAGCACGACCGTGTCGCCCTCTTCGATCATCAGTCCCTTGTAACTCTGCGTCGCCATCTGCGAGAGCGCCGCGCGCGACTCTCCCTGCGAGCCGGTGACGAGAAACACGATCTCGTCGTCGCTCATCATCTTTGCTTCGTTCAACGACACGAGCAGGCCGTCTGGAATGTCGAGATAACCCAGCCTGTCAGCAACCTCGACGTTCTTCTGCATCGAGCGACCGAGCACGCAGACGTGCCGGTTAAATTGCTGCGCCACGTCGAGCACGATCTGCAAACGATGGATCGACGAAGCAAAAGCCGCGACGACGATGCGCCCCTTCGCCTCGGAAAAGATCTCTTCAAATGCCGGAATTACCGCGCGCTCAGACGGTGTGCGACCCGGAACAGTCGCGTTCGTCGAATCCGAAAGCAGCGCGAGCACGCCGTCCTGCCCGTAGCGACGGAACGAGCGCAGATCGATCGGCTCACCGATCACCGGAGTCTCATCTACTTTGTAATCGCCGGTGTGAATGATCGTGCCGACGGGCGTCTTGATGCCGAGCGAGAAGCAGTCGACAAGTGAATGCGAGACGCGGATGAACTCGACCTGGAAGACGCCGATATCTACGACGTCACGCGGCTCGACCCGATGCAGCAAGACATCGTCGAGCAGCTCGTGTTCTTCGAGTTTGCTTTCGGCGAGGCCGGCGGTGAAGTGTGAACAGTAAACCGGGACGTTGAATTTCTTGAGAATGTACGGCAGAGCACCCAGGT
>DATHTI010000023.1:0-7395 GCA_035463335.1 Pyrinomonadaceae bacterium
TTCTCCAGTCGGATATACCAAAGTCGAAAAGCACACTCCTTTGAGTGAACAGCAGGCAGGTAACAACATGGGACGGCTGTTCTCTCAAGCGATGAATCGTTTTCTGTCAAGCTAAAAGTCATTAGCCACAGGAGGCAGCAAAGCACAAACGGTTTTTCTGCATCGTTTTGAGACTTTTGTGCTTTTTTGTCGCTACGTTTACGATGGGCCACGAATGGATGCTGAAAAGTTAGTAGCAGGTCTCGCCTTAATCGGGATCGTCATCATTGTTTCGGCACTGCTCTCGGGACTCGTCGACCGGAGCGGTCTGCCGCAGGTCGCAGTGTTTATCTTTATCGGTGCGGCGCTCGGTCCGGGCGGGCTCGGCGTCTTCGACATGCATCTCGAGTCGCCGATTTTGCGTGTTGCAGCGATCCTGAGCTTGACCCTCGTTTTATTCACTGATGCCGTAACTCTCAATATAAAGGAGGTCAAGCGCCACGCGGGCCTCGCGTTCCGCATGCTGGGTCCCGGCACACTCGTCTGCGCGACGCTGACTGCGGTTGCTGCCTGGTGGCTACTCGGCATCGCACCCGCTCACGCTGCGATTCTCGGTGCTGCACTCGCTTCCACGGATCCGGTGTTGCTGCGTGGACTCCTGCGACGGCGCGACATCCCGCCCACGGCTCGCCAAGCTCTTCAGCTGGAGAGCGGGCTCAACGACGTCGTGTTGCTTCCGATCGTCGTCATCGCCATTGCGTTGAGTGGCGAGCACAATCTACCTACCGGCACCAGCTTCCCGAAGATGGGCTTTGGACTGTTTATTCTTGGTCCAGGCGCGGGCGTTGCCATCGGCCTGATCGCTGTATCGGCCCTCGACTTGATACGCAAACGCACCGGCGTGCGACGAGATTATGAATCCCTCTACTCTCTCGGCGTCGCTTTTACCGCGTATGCAGCAGCAGAAGCAGTGCACGGCAGCGGCTTTCTCGCGGCAATCACAGCAGGCTTGACGATTGCTGCACTCGACGTGGAGCTTTGCGATTGTTTTATCGAGTACGGCGGCGTGACTGCCGAGATGCTCTTGCTGTTCACGTTCGTGATCTTTGGCAGCTCTTTGATCTGGACTGGCTTCTCCGATCTCGATACGCGCACGGTGATATTCGCCGTTTTTGCGATACTGGTCCGGGTTCCTGTTTACCTGTTAACGCTGCTCGGCTCACACGTCGATCGTCGCGGCCGGCTGCTGATCGCATGGTATGGGCCGAGTGGACTCAGCTCGTTACTACTGGTGCTATTGCCGGTGTTTGCGGGCGTGCCTGGCAGTGACCGGATCTTCCGTGTTTCAGCGCTGGTCGTGATGATCTCGATCGTGATTCACGGCGCGTCGCCGATGTTGCTGGCGCGCTTTGGGCAGACGGATGAACCAAAAGAGCCGGCACCGCCTGAGCCACCACCTGCGCCAGAGCCACGAGCGCTTCCGGTGATCGAATCCGTGACCCGCGAGCCGGTTGGCGCGCAGACTGTAACCTTTGAAGAATTGGAACGGCTACAGAGATCCGGTGAGCAAACAATCATCCTCGATGTTCGTACTGACCGAAGCCGCGACATGAGCGATCTCCAGGCAAAAGACTCAGTGCGCATGCCACCCGAGCACGTCGTCGCACAGGCTAATGAGCTGAAACTCCCGAAGGAGGCGTGGCTGATCGCCTACTGTGCTTGACCAAACGAAGCTACCAGCGCCCGTGTGGCGCAGGAACTCCGGCAGGCAGGATGGACCAAAGCACGAGCGCTGATTGGCGGCTGGGATGGCTGGCAACAAGCTAACCTTGCTGTCGAACCCAAATCCGTTTAAATCGTGATTAAAATGATCCGTATAATCTGTGTACTTGTCTTCGTTTCCCTCATGGCATCGTCGTCTCAAACCCAAAACAGACCACGCGCGCGTGAGGCCGGCGTGATCGTCGGCGTCATCCCGACTGGCCCACTCAACGCGATCACAGACGTTGACGGCGTACTCGTCGGCCACACGACGATCAGACGCGGCGACAACATCCGCACGGGGGTCACTGCGATCCTCCCACACGGCGGAAATCTTTTTCGCGAAAAAGTGCCGGGTGCAGTCTTCGTCGGAAACGGCTTCGGCAAACTCGCCGGCTCGACTCAAGTCAACGAGCTGGGCGAAATCGAAACCCCGATACTGCTGACTTCAACCTTGAGCGTCCCGCGTGTCGCCGACTTCCTGATCGACTACATGCTCGCACTTCCCGGCAACGAAGACGTACAGTCGATCAATCCCCTCGTCGCTGAAACCAACGACGGCTATCTCAACGACATTCGTGGCCGTCACATCTCGCGCGACGACGTCTTCTCAGCCATCAAAGGCGCGAAAGGCGGCGCAGTCGAGGAAGGCTCGGTCGGCGCGGGCACCGGAACCGTGGCGTTTGGCTTCAAAGGCGGCATCGGCACCGCTTCACGCAGGCTTCCGGCCCGGCTTGGCGGTTATACCGTAGGCGTTTTGGTGCAATCGAACTTTGGTGGAGTCCTGACCATCAACGGCGCTCCGGTTGGTCGCGAGCTGGGTCGCTATTATTTAAAGGACGAGCTCGCTGCAGCCGCGACCGAGAGACCGGCCCAGCAAAACCAGCCCGACGGCTCCATAATCATGGTGATTGCGACCGACGCGCCGCTCGACGCCCGAAACCTCAACCGCATGGCAGCCCGGGCGATGATGGGCCTGGCGAGGACGGGCGCGTCGGGCAGTAACGGCAGCGGCGACTACGCCATCGCCTTTTCGACCGCAGCCGACGTTCGCGTCCGGCCACTGAGCCAAAACGAGCGAAACATGCCTCGCCCTGTCAAAACACTTGCAAACGATGCTATCTCACCGCTTTTCCTCGCCGTGATCGAGGCCACTGAAGAGGCCATTTACAACTCGCTATTCAGGGCCACAACGACCTCCGGGCGAGGCCGAACAGTCGAAGCGCTGCCGTTGGACCGTGCCCTCGAAGTCCTACGAAAGCATGGTCTAACTACGCCAAATCGCTAGCCGCACTATCACGACAAGTTCACGGTGGTCTAACCTTTTCATATTGAAAGGAAAACTGTTTGACACTCGTAAGATGGGTGCATAGAATCCCTACCGAAACCCCCACAATTTGGAACCCATACCGAAGGGAGTTAACGATGGCTTCGAGAATCAATGTTCGTATCAACCGAAAGAGACCGGAATCCATGACCCGGCAGATTCGGGAACAACTCAATGACTTGATTGAGGCAGGCGAGCTTGCAGCGGGCACATTGCTGCCAAGCGAACGTGAACTTGCCAATACGCTCAAGGTCGCTCGCAATGTTGTTCGCGGTGCTTACGAGCAACTCATGGACGCCGGTAAGCTGACGAGTGAAGGCCGCAAAGGAAGATCGGTCAGTAGTGGCCGCGGTGGTCGCAGCAGTACGAAGAAGCGATCGGCGAGCAAGACTTCAAAGGGTAGTAAAGCGCGTAAAAAATAAGCGATTCGTTTTCGCGCTTAACTGACCCCCATGGTCTTGGTCTAATACCGCGCTTGCTCACAATCCCATTCTACTCAGTGGCAGTCGGAATCTCTTTGCCAAGCGCAATGATCTCGTTTCTTATTGCGTTTCGCTCTGCGAGTAGCCTCACAAAGAATCTCCTCCTCACCAGGAAAAACATTAGCACGCGCAGGCCGGCTATTGATTTGTCCAGCTCTTCGGAGAAGACGATTGCGACGTAACCGCAAAACGGAACGACGACGAGCACCAGCACCGCGAGCAACCGTCCGGAGAACACGTAGGCTAAAACAGTCAGTACGATCCACGTGAGTGGAAACAACAGCATCGCGGAGATGATCTTGATCGTTGAGATAACGTCGTCTGAGTCACGCGCGAACCTCGTGGCCAAATAGCCGCCGAGTCTGTAAGCCGGGTAATGGGCGATCGTGCCGATGAGGGCTGGTCCAAGCATCAGCAGAAACAGGATCGTCCGGCGCACGATCGCGGCAAACACGCGCAGGGTGGAACCAGGCGGCGACAGCTCCTCGGGATCGACACCCGCCTGGTTCAACTCTTCTTCAAAGCGCACCATTCTGGTCTCGAGCCTGCGCAACCGGGCCGGTTGAAGTTGCTGCACGATCGGGTAGGCCCTGATGAATCGCTGCTGCAGGCGCAGCTCGTCTCTCAGGCTCTCCTCCTGGCCGTTATTTGCCGCAGACGAAAAGATACGTTCGGCGCGCGTAGTCATTTGCAGCTCTTCTTCGTGTTTCGCGTCGAGAATGACTTCGCGCAACGCTTTTTCAATCTGGTTCGAGAGCTTGCGGACGGCCTCGCGCGGCGGTGTGCCGTCGGGCTCGAGTTCTACGGGTTCAACGTCGATCGGTTTGCCGAAGTAAAGGAGTGCGTCGCTGCGGAAACTTGTTTTCGAGGTGTAGTAGAGTCCGGCGGGCACGATCTTCAAATCGCGCACTTCGCCGGTTGAGACGGCAGCGAGGGAGATTCGCGCCGCGCCGGTCTTGATCGGTTTCAAGCCGGGCTCATCGTGTGACACTCCTTCCGGGCAGATGCCGATCGTGCCGCCACGCGCGAGTAGCTTGCGAGCGGCGACGAACGTTTCCTCGTTTTTCGTCACATCTGCGCCTTCGTCCTGGCGTCGATAGACTGGCAGTGAATCGAGCTCTTTCACGAAATACCCGATGACGGGCATATGAAAGAGTGGTGCTTTGGCGAGGAAAGAAACATCACGCGGCGCGAGGCATAGCAGAAACACCGGATCGACGAGCGCGTTCGGATGATTGAGAACGAAGATGACGGGAGTATCGAGCGGGACGTGTTCGACACCCGTGACCTCGATGCGCTGGAAGTAAATCCTCAGCGCCAGTCTCACGAGAGCGACGATCATCCGGCGAATCATATTTTGTAATTCATGTAAATCCTGTAATCCTGTCTAAAACCGACATCCCCTTCACGCGAGTCTGCCCTCATCTGTGGCATAATACTTCACGCTTTCCCAATCGATTCAAAATTCATTTGCTCGAGGAAGATCCATGAAGCGTTCCATTGCTGTATTTACCGTTTTGTTAATCGGTCTATGCTCGCTTGCCGCGGCCCAAAACCGTACCTACACGATCGAAGATTTGCTCAAAGTGCGTCGCGTCAGCGACCCGCAAGTCTCTCCTGACGGAAGGCGCGTGGCCTTTACGATCGGCGACGTCAGTTTCGACGCGAACCGCGTAGTCAACCAGATCTACGTCGTGTCGATCGACGGCAGCGGTTTGAAGCAGTTGACCACCGGGGACAAATCCTCGAGCGCGCCGCGCTGGTCGCCTGACGGCAAGAAGATCGCTTTCACGACCGGCAGCCAGGTCTGGGTGATGGACAGCGACGGCGATGACAAAGAACAGATCACGAAGATCTCGACCGGCGCCGCCGCGCCCGTCTGGTCGCCTGACGGCAAGTGGATCGCATTCACGTCAGACGTCTTTCCGGACTGCGATAACGACGAGTGCAACAAGAAACGGGACGAGCAAGCGGAAGCCAGCAAGGTCAAGGCCCACATCGTCACGCGACTACTGTACAAACACTGGGACGAGTGGCGCGATATAAAACGAACGCACGTGTTCGTCGTCCCGAGCAATGGCGGAACTGCTCGCGACCTGACAACTGGCGACTTCGATTCGCCACCATACGCTGCTGCATCGGGAGTCGATTACGCATTCTCGCCTGACTCGACCGAGATCGCATACCTACGTAATCCTGACAAAGTCGAAGCCATTTCAACCAATAGCGACATCTATGTGGCGCCGGTGAATGGTGGCCCGGGGAAGAATATTACCGTGCGCAACAGGGGTTACGATGCTGGTCCAGTCTACACGCGTGACGGCAAGTTTATCCTGTATCGCTCGCAGGCGACCGCGGGTTTCGAAGCGGATCGCTGGCGCTTGATGGCCTACAACCGCGCGACCGGCACGAGTGTCGAGCTGACAAAGGGATTCGATCTGCAAGTCGACGACGTCGTTGTTTCGCCTGACGGAAACTCGATTTACTTCACTGCCGGTGATCGCGGTAAGAGTCCGATCTTTAAGATTCCTTTCGGTGGCGGCGTCCCGCAGAAGGTCGTTCCGAATGTCTTTGCCTCGGGTTTGAAGATTACGCCTGATGGCAGATCGTTTGTATTTGCGTCGAGCTCGATGGCGTCACCGGCCGAGATTTACAAAGCAAACGTTGACGGCAGCGGTTTGACGGCTTTGAGCTCTGCGAACACGCAGTTGATGGCGCGCGCGGGCTTGAAACCCGCGGAAGAGGTTGAGTGGACCGGAGCACTCGGCCGCAAGATTCACGGCTACATCGTGAAGCCGACGAATTTCGATCCGGGCCGCAAGTATCCGCTCCTCGTGCTGATTCACGGTGGACCACAGAGCGCGTGGAACGACAACTGGGGCTATCGCTGGAACCCGCAGGTGTTCGCAAACGCGGGCTACGTCGTCTTTGCGCCGAACCCGCGTGGCTCGACGGGTTATGGCCAGCAGTTTGTGAATGAGATTAGCGGCGACTGGGGTGGCAAGGTTTTTGTCGATCTGATGAATGGTGTTGCTGACGTGCTGCGTCGCAACACGTTCATCGATCGCAATCGCATTGGCGCGGCGGGCGCGAGCTATGGTGGCTACATGGTCAACTGGATCCTCGGCCACAACAACGATCCGCGGTTCCGCTTCAAAGTGCTCGTGTCGCACGACGGTGTTTACAACCTCGAGAGCATGTACGGTACGACAGAAGAGTTGTGGTTTCCGGAGTGGGAGTTTAAAGGGACACCGTGGACCAATCCGGCGCAGTACACGCGCTGGTCACCGCACAAGTTCGTCCAAAACTTCAATACGCCGATACTTATCATTCATGGTGAGCTGGACTACCGCGTACCGATCGGCGAAGGCATGCAGTTGTTCACGGCGGTGCAGCGCAAAGGCATCGACTCCAAGATCCTGATCTTCCCGGACGAGGGACACTGGGTCCTGAAGCCCCAAAACTCCCAGCTCTGGTTCCACACTGTGCTGGACTGGCTGGATAAATATCTGCAACCGCAATCAGCCACGGATTAACACGGATTTCCAAGACACGGATTTAAATCCGCGCATTTGTCCGCGTAAATCTGTGGCTACTCTGGTCTTTCGGGTGGGGGCGCGACGGCGACGAAGTCATCGACGAAGCGGTGGCCGTAGTTGTCGAGTAGCTCGTTGACTCGATCGAGGCGTGGGGAGCGAACGATGAGGCCGGCGTGATGTAGCTTCTTCACGCGGTAGATGATCTCTGCGTCGATGTAAGTCGAGGTGTCAGGGGTTTCTTGTTTCGCGAGCGAAAGAATTATTCCCGCATATTCTTTTCGCGACGGCGTGATCTTCGATGGTCCTT
>DATHTI010000024.1:0-3915 GCA_035463335.1 Pyrinomonadaceae bacterium
CGGCGGCCGCTCGAGACGCATGTCGCCGAGATCGTGAACTGAAAACCCCAGACGTGCGATGCGCTGATTCAAACGCGCGACGCGTAATGCAGCTGGGCCGATGTCGACACCCGCCATGCTCGCGCCGTAGCCAAGCGGCACGCCGAGCATGCTTAATGATTTCTTTGCTTCCGTGGACATCAGCCACCTAAATTGAATCCACCACTGCCGCCGCCCTGACTGGGGAAGAAGGGCTTCAACAGTCCGGCGAGCGCGGCGAGATTTCGCGTCTGGATCAACAACTCGCCCGGCCCGGTAAACTCCGCGACGATACCTTCACCACTCATCATGCTGCGGAAGAATCCCGACGCCGCTTTACGCAGCGTGTACTGCGTCGTTCCTTCCCACGCGACGAGATGTCCCGTATCAACCACGTAACGCTCACCCGGTTGTAATCGCTTGCGATGAATTGCGCCGAATGATGAGACGAGCAGAAGTCCCTGCCCTTGCACCATCAACACAAACAATCCTTCACCTGAGAAGAACGTTCTCGCGCCGCCCCATTTCGTATCGACAGTGAGACTCGCATCGCCCGCGAGATACGAGCTCGATTGCACGAAGAACGGCTGGCCCGTGAGCTCGATCGCAGCGACGTCGCCCGGTGCACCCGGCGCGAGTGTGACTTCACCTGGTCCACCACGCGCAGTAAAGGTCGAAATGAATGCTGACTCGCCACCCGCGGCGCGTTTAATTGCACCGAACAGTCCGCCCTTCATCTGCGACTGAAGCTCGATATTGGCCGACATCGACACCATCGCGCCCGATTCAGCCTGGATCGATTGTTCAGCTTGCAGCCGAAGCACGGCGAGAGAGAACGATGGTTGATGTAATACTTCATAGTCGTAACCGCGGCCCTGGCCACGCGAGTCTTCATCGATGTGAATCCCGTGCCCCGCACCCTGGTTGATCGGCTGCGTTTGCGCGGGCGCCAACCGTTGCCCACACGCTCCACAAAACGTCGATCCTTCAAGTAACTGCGCACCACACTTCGGACAAGTCATAAGCCCAGCTCCTAATCCCATTGTTTAGAGTTCAAGCTTTAGCTTGTCCGCCAACAAGCAGCAGCCTAAAGGCTGAACTCTCAACTTAACTCTTTACGGTCTGATGCGATACAACATTCTCGGAAACGGTATCGTCTCCCGAATGTGCTCGATCCCACACATCCACGCCGTACAACGTTCAATCCCCATCCCAAACCCGCCATGCGGCACGCTCCCGTACCGCCGCAAATCGAGATACCACTCAAACGCTTCCTGCGGCAATTGATGCAACGCAATCTGCTCTTTCAAAAACTCGAGCGACGTCGCACGCTCACCACCACCAATCACTTCGCCATACCCCTCCGGCGCCAGCACGTCAACACCGAGCGCAAGCTCCTGTCTCTCCGGATCGCGCGCCATGTAAAACGCCTTCACCTCAGCCGGATAGTGATGCACCATCACCGGCTTATCATACTGGCTCGAAATATAAGTCTCATCAGGCGATCCGAAGTCTCCACCCCATTCAAACTTCGTCTCCAACGCGCCCTTCTCGAATCCCTCATGCAGGATCTTCACCGCGTCATCGTAATGAACACGTGGAAACGGCGGCACGATCGCTTCGAGTTTCGACGTATCGCGCTCCAGCACTTTCAACTCTTCACTTCTCTGCTCCAGCACACGCGCCGCGATATACGACAGCATCCGCTCCGACAAACTCATCACATCGTCGAGCGTTGCATACGCCATCTCAGGCTCAACCATCCAGAACTCGGTCAGGTGCCTGCGCGTCTTTGATTTTTCCGCGCGGAACGTTGGACCAAAGCAGTAGACTTTCCCGAAAGCCGCCGCTGTTGCCTCGTTGTAAAGCTGGCCTGACTGCGTGAGATACGCTTTCTCACCATCGAAGTAATCGACTTCGAAGAGCGTTGTCGTTCCTTCACACGCTGCCGGAGTAAAGATCGGCGAATCCATGAGCGTAAAGCCGTCGTTGTCGAGGAAATCACGAACTGCCTTAACAACTGTATGGCGGACTTTCAGCACCGCATGTTGGCGTCGCGAGCGCAGCCACAGGTGCCGGTGGTCCATCAGAAACTCCGTGCCGTGCTCTTTCGGAGTGATCGGATAATCGTGGACCTCTTGCAACACTTCAGCATCGATAACGTCAATCTCGTAGCCACCAGGCGCGCGGCTATCAGCGCGCACGGTGCCTTTGATCATCAACGCCGATTCCTGGCCGAGTCCCTTCAACTGTTCCCACAGCTCGGGCGAGATCGCATTCTTCAACACTACGCACTGGACCACACCGGTGCCGTCGCGAAGTTGCGGAAAGGCGATCTTGCCGCTCGAACGCAGGTTGTAAAGCCATCCTTTAAGGATTACTTCAGAGCCGACGTGGTTTGAAAGCTGGTTGATGTAGGTGTGGTTATCGGAAGCAATTTCGTGTAATTGAGTTGTCATTGAGAAACCGAGCGTGTAAATCAGTTGATACGTTCCTTTAACATCCGGCGTAGTGTGGGAAATCTTTCAAGCCACTCAGCGGCCTGCAAAACGATTTCGAGTGTGGGTTGAATGAAGTGCTCGTAGACCGCGCCTCTGCCGCAGACTGCTGTCTGATAAGAAAACGTGCCGGTAGCTTTCAAGCCGCGCTGAATCGTCATCAGTCTAAACTCGAGCGCAAAGTCATCCGGATCGATCGCGCCGAGACCGAGCAAGCGACGTTGTTCGAGAAAGAACAGTCGATGCGCGCGCAGCTCAGCGAGCGACGGCGGGCACGGCTGGCGATCCAGCAGAAACGAGACGAGATCATAGCTCGCCGGGCCCAGGCGCGCGTCCTGGTGATCAACTACGCGGAGGCGCTTCTTGTTATCGATCATCAGGTTCGACGCGTGATAGTCGCGATGACAAAGCACGCGTGGCGCCGCGGCAAGCTCGGCGGAGATGTCGTTCAGCTCAGCTTTTAGCTCGGCGATTTCAGCGTGACGCAACGTTTCTTTGCGCAGGCTGCCGAAGTAATGATCGAAGAAAAAGTCGAGCTCCCAGGAGAGTTTGGCCTCGTCAAAAGCGAGACGACTCGCGATCGACTGTGTCTCGTAGGCGCGATCAGTAGCCTTCTGAACCTTCGCGATCAACGCGATTGCCTTTTCCTTGTACTCCTCGCACAACTCTTCCGATTCGTCGTCGTAGATGTGAAATAACTGCCGGTCGCCTAGATCTTCCTGCACGATGATCCCGGCATTGCCGTCGACCGCGTAAATTTCCGGCACGGGAATATCGCAGTCGAGGAAGAGGCGCGTGATGTCGAGATACGGGTGGAATTCGGGATCGAACGGTTCCGGATACACCGCGGCTACTGCGGTGCGCTTATTCCAGCGGATACGGTAATAGTTTCGGGTCGAGGCGTCGGGCGTAAGTGGGATAACTTCCGAACTGGCATTCCCCTGCTCAGTGATGAACCTCGCAAGTCGATCTGACGCGGAGGATTCAAATACGTTAGAAATCACCGGTTTTGGAGCACTCATTATGTAGTTGGTCAAAAGGCAAACGCCCTGGATGCCGCGCGATTGTATCACAATGGCACTATAAAGCTTTCACCCTGAAAACGTCCGGGTAGCGCCTTTTCCGGGGGCTTTTTGCCTTCAACAAGCTGCCGTGGCACGACGACGGCGTTCTCGATCACTTCATCAGCGCCGACCTTTACATTGTCAGCCAGCACCGCCCGTTGAACACGCGCACCGGCGCCGACTTCCACGGTGTCCCAGAGGATTGCATCGTTAAGCGTGGCGGATGACGCGATCGTAGAATTCGCACCCGCGACAACGTTCTTCCCTGCTTCTTTCAACAGCTCAACACTGATGTCGAGATATCGTTTCAACGTCGAGAGCTCGCGCCACTTACC
>DATHTI010000025.1:0-20428 GCA_035463335.1 Pyrinomonadaceae bacterium
CGGCGACTTGCCGCAGGTGCGCGCTCTTCTCGACTTCCTGCCTGCCGCGGCCACACCGCTGAATCAAACAGTCAGGTTTCAGCGTAAGGGACAGACTTTCATTGTTCCCGTCGGATCATTGACTGGCTCACAGTCTTCAACTTACGACGACTGGCAGTCGTCGATTCGTATCGATCATCGCTTGAACGACAAGCACACGCTGAACGGCCGCTACCTCTATCAGGATTCGGGCGCCCTCGGCAGCATTCCGGGTGTGGCAGCTTCTCAGATCACGCCGCCGGGATTTTCGTCGATCGTGCCGGCGCGCACACAGGGTGTGAATCTGCAATTTGTAAGCGTACTGTCGCCGAAGTGGATCAACGAAGTGCGCGGCGCGTTCCTGCGCAGTGCCAATGCGACGATCGCGCTCGATCCGCGTTCCGAGTTGATTCCGTCAATGGAAGTTGTCGAGCTTGGTTTGGCCGGCTTCAACGCTGGTCCAACCCGGACTGCGATTGGCCTCGGTGTGAACCTGCCGCAAAACCAAACGCGAAACACTTACCAACTCCAGGACAACATCTCTTACACGACCGGCAATCACGCCTGGAAGTTTGGCGCTGATATCCGTCGTAACCAGCTTCACCAGCTCTTCAAACCAACGACGCGCGGACTGCTCGAGTATGCTTCGCTCGACTTTCTTGTGAAGGATCTTGCGACTCGCGCAAACATCAACAAAGACCTGCCGGGTACCGCCCAGGTGCTTCACTCCGATTGGCACGACTTCTTTTTCTTCGGCCAGGACGAGTGGAGAATCAAATCAAACTTCACGTTGACATTCGGACTGCGTTACGAAAACGCAGGTCAGCCAATCGGAGGCCTGGTTGATTTCAATCAGCCGGTCGTCGCGGCTGCGAACAACGACCCGCGTTTCATAGTGGGTCCGATACCAGGCAGAGACAACAACAATTTCCAGCCGCGACTTGGTTTCAACTGGAACCCGCAAACAAGCAGCAACGGTGTGATGGGCTGGTTGACGGGCGGGGATAAACTCGTGCTGCGTGGCGGCTACACGCGCACTCACGACTACGCTTTCACTAACATCCTGCTCAACATCTGGAGCTCGTTCCCGTTTGTCGCGGCGGTGTCGTCTTTCCCAACGGTTGTGGCGAGGCCTCTCGGTGGGAACCCTAATGGGAGCAATGATGCCACTGTGATTCCGAATGCATTCACGGTGCTGCAAAACCCGCCGTTCAATCCAAACACAGTCAATCGCACCATTGTGGATGAGAATTTCCACATGCCGGTTTACGACTCGTTTAGTTTGGAGGTGCAACGCGAGTTCAGCCGCGATCTCGTCTTACGCCTGGGTTATGTTGGCACAAAGGGAACAGGTTTGTTTGAGTCGGTAGATGCCAATCCGGCGGTTATCGGCTGTACTGGTGCGAACGCTGGTAACAATTTCTGCCGGTCTATTCCAAACCAGGGACCAACGAGGCTGCGCACGAACTCTGGTATGTCGATCTACCATTCGTTGCAAACAAGTCTCGAAAAACGGTTGAGCAGTGGTTTCAGTGCGGGCCTGCATTACACCTATAGCTCATTTATCGACACGATGTCAGAGATCTTCAACGTGTCGTCTGGTGAGATCGCGGTGGCGCAGGATTCGTACAATCGCCGGGCGGATCGCGCGCGCTCGAGTTTTGATCGTCCGCATCGTATCGCCGGAAACTTCGTTTACGAGTTGCCGTGGTTCCGCGAGCAGAAGGGTGTTACGGGCCTCGTGCTCGGTGGATGGCAGCTCAACTCGCAGTTTTCGCTGCAAAGCGGCTCGCCCTTCACAGCGTTGAATGGCTCGGATCCGGCTGCGACACTGGCCAGCATTTCAGCCCTCGTGGGAAATGCGATTAGACCAAACCTGAATACGGACCTCGACTTGTCGTCGATGAGTGTTGAGGAAATACTTCAGGCCGGCGGACGTACGTTGTTCCGCCCGATCACGGCCGCGCAGCGAATTGGAAATGCAGGACGAAACATCCTGCGCTCCGACGGCATCAACAACATTGATTTCGGAATCCTGAAGAACACGCGGATCGGCGAGAATCAACGCTTGCAGCTCCGCGCTGACTTCTTCAATGCCACTAACTCTCGAGATTTTGGTATTCCCGAATCGAGAGTTACGTCGACAAATTTCCTGAATCAGTGGGGGACAGACGGCGGCAGTCGTCGTATTATTGTCGGCGTACGTTATGTGTTCTAACTTCAAGAGCCACGGATCTTCAGCGGTGAAGATCCGTGGCTTGCTTTTTCTAAGTTTACTGTGTGCGTCCGTTGTTGGGGCGCAGGAGCCGAGTGGTGTCGAAGTAGTCAAATCAAGCTGGAGCAAGGTCCGCATCGGCTGGGAGCGCGATCCGTTTGGTGGTCCTTTAGAAAACTTCGACGAGATGCGCTCACGCGCGCGCAACGAACGACGCGTCGCGCAGGGTGGCGGCGAGCGTGCCAGGCGCGAAGCGAGGGCTGACGAAGCGAACCTCGCGAAGGCGCGTGAGAAGAACCCGTCGCGGTACTATTTCATTTACAAGACAAAGATCAAAAACAATCACACTGCCGCAATTACTCAGATCGACTGGGACTACGTCTTCTACGAGCGCGACACGGAAAATGAGATGGGACGTCAGCAGTTCACTAGCGATGAAAAGGTTGGACCAGGCAAGACAAAAGAATTGACCGTCACCATCACCTCACCACCAACACGTACCGTCAGCGTCACCTCCCTCAACCTCGAAGAGCGCGACCGTTTCACCGAAAAAATCATCCTCGTCCGTGTCCAATACGCCGACGGCCGCATCTGGCAAGCCCCCTAACCAGCCACAAAAAGGCACAAAAATCACAAAACAGGAGATTCAAATGCTGAGACGATGCGCACTCATCCTATTGCTCGCTGCGACGACGCAAGTATCCGCTCAAACGCCTACGCTCACCGATATCTCGTGGATCTCTGGTGCGTGGCAGACGGAGCCGGGTGGGAGAAGACAGATTGAGGAGCATTGGACCAGGGTGGGGGGACAGTCGATGCTGGGGATGAGCCGGACGGTTGTGGGTGATAAGACGGTGGAGTTTGAGTATGTGCGCATCGAGCAGCGCGCGGATGGGATCTATTATGTCGCGCATCCGAAGGCCCGCTGCCCCGGCACCGATTTCAAACTGACGCGCGCCTCAGCGACAGAAGCAGTCTTCGAAAACCCGCAACACGATTTTCCAAAACGGATCACTTACCGGAAGAGTGGTGATGATTCTTTGACGGCAACTATCGACGGCGGTGAAGGCACAAAGGCCATTTCATACCCCTACAAACGAATCAAATAAAAAATCCGTGTAATCTGTGGTTAAACTCCGAGTATTACCTTCGCGATCGTAAAGTAAATAACCAGCCCGGTCGCATCAACCAGCGTTGTAATCAACGGCGCAGAGAGCACCGCCGGATCCACACCGAAACGCTGCGCCGCGATCGGGATCAACGCACCAACCGTCGTGGACCACACGCAGATCGCAAACATCGTCACTGACACCGTCAACGCGAGTGCCAACGGCGCTTGCCACAGCAACGCCTGTCCAAACGCGATCGGCGCCACCATCAATCCAACGAGCATGCCCGTCGTCGCTTCACGTATCGCGACGCGCCACGCATGACGCACACCAACCTCGCCGAGCGCGAGACTGCGTATCACCGTCATCACCGTCTGCGCACCAGCATTCCCGCCCGTACCGATCAACAACGGAATAAAGAACGCGAGCGCCACAACCGCCGCCAGCTCACTCTCAAACCGGTGCAACACCGCGCTCGTGAGTGTTCCCGCGACAAACAACAGCAACAACCATCCAATTCGCTTTCGCACCACACGCGAGATCGGATTGTCAAAGTAAGGCTTATCCATCGCGCCCGGCTCGATTGCCGCCATGTGCAGCAGGTCTTCAGTCTGCTCTTCAATCAGCACGTCGATGACGTCGTCAACCGTGACAAACCCGACCACGCTTCCGTCCTGTTCGATCACAGGCACTGCCAGCAAGTTGTACTTTCCAATCTTCTGCGCGACCACTTCCTGATCGTCCTGCACATTCACTGTTACCGGCTTGCGACGACATACCTGTAGCAACGGTCGATTGAGCTCCGCCATCACCAGATCGCGCAACGAGACGGAGCCAATTAATCGATCTGTTTCCGGATCCATGATGTAGCACGCGTAGATCGACTCTTTCTCCTGTGCAACGGTGCGAATGTGCTTGAGTGCTTCGCCGACCGTCATCTTCGGATCGAGCCGGACGAACTCGGTCGTCATAATGCCGCCCGCGGTGTGATCCGGATACTGCAAGAGCTCTTCCACCTCGGCGCGCACTTCAGCACTGAGCTTCGGCATGAGACGATGCCGTTGGTGAAGCTTCATTTTCTGAATGACGTCAGTGCGCTCGTCGGCTGAGAGACCTTCGAGAATGGCAGCGACACGAGATGGTTCGAGCTGATCGAGAATCCCTGCGCGTCGTCGCATCGTCGGCTGATCGAAGACCTCGATACAGCGCTGGAGCGGAAGCATCGAAACAATCGCAGCGGCTTCGGCGAGACTCAGTTGATTGAGTAGCTCTGCAAGATCTTCAGGCGGCAGGTCAGTGACTTCCGAGCCGATGCCAACGAAACTTTCATCCAGCCGTAGCTGAATGCGTTCGAGTAGCTGCTGGAGGTCTTTTGACGTGGGCATTTACACTGATTTATCCATGTCATCCGTGGCATTTAGAGCAGCCTGCGCCGCGGCGAGACGCGCTACCGGAACGCGGAACGGCGAACAGCTCACGTAGTCAAGACCGATCTCGTTACAGAACGCGATCGACTGGGGATCGCCGCCGTGCTCGCCGCAAATTCCCACTTTGAGATCCGGCTTCACACTCCGCCCGCGCTCCGCGCCCATTCTTACGAGTTGGCCCACACCATCGCGATCGAGCACCTGGAATGGATCGTCTCTCACGATCTTTCGCTCGATGTAGTTCGGCAGAAAACGGCTCGAGTCATCGCGACTCAATCCAAAAGTAGTTTGCGTAAGATCGTTTGTGCCGAACGAGAAAAACTCCGCGTGTTGCGCGATTCGATCGGCCATGAGCGCCGCGCGCGGCAGCTCGATCATGGTTCCGACCATGTATTCGATCGTCATGCCGTGCTCGCCCATCACCTGGCGCGCGATTTCGTGAATCAGGTCCGCTTGTTGATGCAGCTCTTCACTCAACGACACGAGCGGCACCATGATCTCGAGCTCTACCTTCTTGCGCTCACCCTGCACCTGGCACGCCGCCTCGAAGATCGCGCGACACTGCATCCGCGTCACTTCCGGAAACAGGAGGCCGAGACGACAGCCACGAAAGCCAAGCATCGGATTCGCTTCACGAATGCGATTCACTTGTCGCAGTAACGCTCGTTTGTGATCGATCTCGTCGAGCACGTGGTCCATGTCGTTCAACGAGCCTGCGACTTTGAGTTTCATCTTCAGCTCGGCGAGCTCAGTCAGAAGCTCTTCGGCATTCGGTAGAAACTCGTGCAACGGCGGATCGAGAAGTCGAATCGTCACCGGAAGTCCGGCCATCTCGCGAAAGATACCGATGAAATCGCCACGCTGAAGCGGCAACAACTTCTCGAGCGCCTTTTCGCGCGCACCAAGACCATCCGAGAGGATCATCTCGCGCATCGCTGCGAGACGTTGATCGCCGAAGAACATGTGCTCCGTGCGACAGAGTCCGATTCCTTCGGCGCCAAACCCGCGTGCTGTTTTCGCATCGAGCGGCGTGTCCGCATTCGCTCGCACCCGCAGGCGCCGGAAGTGATCGGCCCACGTCATCAACTTGTAAAAATCGCTGCCTAGCTGGGGTTGAATCGTCGGCACTTTGCCGAGAAACACGCGCCCGGTCGAGCCATCAACCGTGATCCATTCGCCTTTCGGAACAACAGTGCCGTCAACAGTAAACTGCTGCTGGCTGTAATCGATATTCAACGCCTGTGCGCCGCTCACGCACGTCTTGCCCATGCCACGCGCGACCACTGCCGCGTGACTCGTCATGCCGCCACGCGCGGTGACGATCGCCTGCGCGGCAACCATGCCGTGAAAATCGTCAGGACTCGTTTCCTGTCGCACGAGCACAACCTGCCGGCCTTCGCGCGCCAGCTCTTCTGCTTCGTCCGGACTAAAAATAACCTGGCCCTGCGCCGCGCCCGGACTCGCCGGCAGACCCGTGGCGAGCACCGTCGCATTCGTTTTTGGATCGACAGTCGGATGCAGCAGTTGATCGAGTTGTTCGGGTGAAACACGTTTGACCGCCGTCGCTTTATCGATCAGCTTTTCGTAAACCATCTCGACCGCAATGCGCACGGCGGCTGCGCCACTGCGTTTTCCGGTGCGCGTTTGCAGCATCCAGAGCTTGCCGCGCTCGATCGTAAACTCGCAGTCCTGCATGTCACCGTAATGCTTTTCGAGCAGGTCAGTGATCGAAGCAAACTGTTCGTAAACTTCCGGCAGCTCTTTCTTGAGCTGAGTGATCGGATTCGGCGTGCGAGTGCCGGCGACAACGTCTTCGCCCTGCGCATTCAGCAGGTACTCGCCGTAAAGCTCTTTCTTGCCTGTCGACGGATTGCGTGTGAACGCGACGCCGGTGCCGCTGCCCGCGCCCATGTTTCCGAAGACCATCGCTTGCACGTTCACGGCCGTGCCCAGCGTGTCAGGAATGCGATTGATGCGGCGATAGTCGATCGCGCGACGGCCCATCCACGAGTTGAACACCGCCGCAATCGCGACGCGCAGTTGCTCGTATGGATCTTCGGGAATCGCAGACTGCTCCGTCAGAATGATCTGCTTCTCCGCGGCGATGATCTCGCGCAGGTGATTTGGCGCAAGGTCAGTATCGCGGCCGCCTTGCGTCTGCGCTTTGAAGCGATCGAGCACGCGCTCAAACTTCTCGTGCGCGACGCCCATCACGATCTCGCCAAACAACGACGCGAAACGTCGATAAGCGTCGAGTGCGAAACGTAGATCGCCCGTCTGTTCCGCCAGGCCCTGCACTGTCTCTTCGTTCAAGCCGAGGTTGAGCACCGTATCCATCATGCCCGGCATCGAGAACGCCGCGCCCGAGCGGACGGACACAAGCAGCGGGTTCTTCGGATCGCCAAACTTCTTGCCGACCTTCTCTTCGATCTTAATGAGGCCGTCCTTGACCTGTTCCCACATGCCTTCGGGAAAGTTTTTGTCGTTGTCGAAGAAGGCGTTGCAGGCTTCGGTGGTGACGACGAGCCCGGGCGGCACGGGCAATCCCGCGCGCGTCATTTCACACAATCCGGCACCCTTACCGCCGAGGAGCGCCTTGTCGTCGCCGGGCCCTTCGTCGAAGAGGTAGACCCATTTATGCGTTGTTGGTTCAGTTATTTCCGGGGTTTCTTCGGTTGCAGTGCTCATAACTTTGCAACTTATCAGATTTACAAATCTGTGTCATCCGGGTTACCGGCGGCCAAGTGAGGCTAAACTATTGGCGCTATGCCAAATGTAACGACTCTGAACGTGAACGGGAAGAAGCTGCGCGTTGACGTCGATTCGCAAACACCTCTGCTTTACGTCCTGCGCGATCATCTGAATCTGACTGGAACCAAGTACGGTTGCGGCGAAGCGAAGTGCGGCGCGTGCACTGTGCTCGTCGAGGGCCAGCAAATGCGCTCGTGCGTCACGCCCGTTGGCCGGGTCAGTGGTAAGCAGATCACCACGATCGAAGGTATGGAGAAAGACGGCCAGCTTCATCCGTTACAGGAAGCGTTTCTCAAAGCCGACGCGCTGCAATGCGGCTACTGCACGTCAGGGATGATCATGTCAGCCGCGGCGCTTTTGAAGAAGAACGCGAAGCCCAGCCGCGAAGAGATCGTCAAACACATGGACGCCAACATTTGCCGCTGCGGCACGTACGCGCGAATCGTCAAGGCGATCGAGATCGCAGCCGGTACGGCGAAGGAGGTGGCCGAATGAGCGAGCATGATCTCGAGATTGTAGAGCAGGAACGGTACGAGCTCTTCGCTGGCCCACTTTATAACTTTAACTTCAATCGTCGCCAGTTTCTGAAAGCGTTCAGCGGCGGCATTGCGTTGATCGTGCCAATGTCGAACCTGGTGGCGCACACGCTTCTACAGGACCAGGGCGAATCAGGCCGCAGAGGCAATGAGCGCATTCCCGACGATATCGGCGCGTGGATTCATATCGACGAAAAAGGCATCGTCTCCGTCTTCACTGGCAAAGTCGAAATCGGTCAGAACATTCGCACGTCGCTGACGCAGGCCGTTGCCGAAGAGCTGCACGTTCCACTCGACACCGTCCGCATCGTGATGGCCGACACGGATCTCACACCGTTTGACATGGGCACGTTCGGCAGCCTCACTACGCCTCGAATGGCGCCGCAGTTGCGCAAGGCCGCAGCCGCCGCCCGCGAGACGTTGATCAGTCTCGCGGCCGAGCAATGGAAAGTCGAGCCTTCAGCGGTTCGGATCGTGAACGCGCGTTTCGTCAATCACGATGCATCCAAATCGTTGACGCTCGCCGAAGTCGCAAAAGGTCAAAAACTCGTCAAGACGATTCCCGCGGATGTTGCGACTACAGCGGTGAAAGATTGGACCGTGGCCGGCACGTCTGTTCCCAAAGTTGATGGTCGTGATTTCGTCACGGGAAAACATCAATACACGACTGACATCCGGCGGGAAGGCATGCTTTACGGGCGCATCGTTAGACCATCGGCGCTCGAAGCGAAGCTCGTCTCGAGTGATACCAAAGCCGCCCAGGCAATGCCCGGTGTGGTCGTTGTGCGCGATGGAGACTTTATCGGTGTCGTAGCGCCGGATCGCGAAACTGCCCTGCGCGCGGAGAAGGCGATCGCCGTCCACTGGCAGGCGCCGGGACAACCAGGCAACGATGAGTTGTTCGCATATCTGAAAAAGAACGCTGCGCCTGGTCGCGCGCGGCCTATTGGATCGATCATCGATGGTATGGCGACTGCCGACAAGAAACTCTCGCAAACATACAACATCGCTTACATCGCGCACGCGCCACTCGAGCCACGCGCTGCCGTCGCCGAATGGAGCGACGGCAAGCTGACAGTTTGGACCGGCACGCAACGGCCGTTCGGCGTCAGATCGGAGCTGGCCGAGGCGTTTCACATGCCGGAAGAAAAAGTGCGCGTGATCGTGCCCGATACGGGTTCCGGTTACGGGGGCAAGCACACGGGCGAGTGCGCGGTCGAAGCGGCGCGGCTCGCGCGTGCTGCCAGCAAGCCAGTCAAGCTCGTCTGGACGCGCGAGGAAGAATTCAACTGGGCCTACTTTCGTCCCGCCGGCGTGATCGAAGTGAACAGCGGCGTGAAGAACGATGGCACTGTCACCGCGTGGGAGTTTCATAACTACAACTCCGGCGGCTCCGGCATTCAGGTGAAGTACGATTTTCCGAACCACGACATTCAGTTTCACAACAGCAAGTCGCCGTTGCGACAAGGCTCGTATCGCGCGCTCGCGGCGACTGCGAACCATTTCGCGCGCGAAGTGCACATGGATGAGCTGGCCCAGCTCGTGAATATGGATCCCGTGCAATTTCGTTTGAAGAACATCAAGGATGCGCGGTTAAAGGCCGTGTTGGAGGCCGCGGCGGATAAGATTGAGTGGAGTCGAAAGAAGACTGAGGGACGCGGGCGCGGCATTGCGTGTGGTTTTGAGAAGGGGAGTTACATTGCCACAGCGGCGGAGGTTTCCGTTGATGCAAAGACCGGGCGCGTGAAGATCGAGCGAGTGGTCGAGAGTTTCGAGTGTGGCGCGATCGTCAATCAGATGCACCTGCACAATCAGGTTGAGGGTGCAGTCGTGCAGGCGATTGGCGGCGCGTTGTTTGAGAGTATTCAGTTTAAGAATGGACGGATTCTGAATGGGAAGTTCGCGCAGTATCGATTGCCGCGGTTTAGCGACATGCCCGTGATTGAAATCGTGTTGCTCGACCGAAAGGATTTGCCGTCAGCAGGTGCGGGTGAAACTCCGATCGTCGGCCTTGCCCCCGCTGTTGCGAACGCCTTGTTTGATTTAACGGGCAAGAGAATTAGATCAATGCCTTTGACTGGATAAGCTTGTCATAGGCTTCAGCGATCATATTGGTGATACGCCCGCCATCAACCGAGTATCTTCGGAAGTCGAACGTTGTCACCGCTGCCACACCGAGGCTCGACGACGTCAAAAAGATCTCATCCGCCTCGGTGAGATCAGTCATCTCGTAAATCCCCTCGAGCACTGGAATGAAATGCTTGCCCGCGATATCGATCACGCATTCGCGCGTGATGCCCGCGAGTGCGCCTGTGCTCACGTTTGGCGTGTGGAGCGTGCCATTCCTCGCCCAGAACAAGTTCGCCGTCGTTGCCGAGACGATCTCACCGCGCTCATTCAACACGACGGCTTCATCGAAGTCGCGACTCTGCGCTTCTTCCCACGAGAGCACGTGATCGAGATAGTTCAGACTCTTGATTCCTGACAACGGCGAGAACGTGTTGGTGCGATAAGGCGAGACGGCGAGCGACAACCCCGCAGGCGCGGGCTTCTGCGGGTCGCCCGTCATGATCAGCAGATCCGTCTTTTTCGCGCCCGGCACTTTCGCTTTCCAGATATCACGACCATGCCGCGCCAGCATGATCACGCGCGCGCGCCCGTCCTTCACCTGGTTGACCGAGATCAGCTTTCGCAGCGCGTCGCCGACGTTCTTCTCGTTGCAGCCAGTGAAATCGATGTCGAGTTTCTTTGCGTGGGTGGTGAGACGTTGCCAGTGTTTGGACCAGAGAAATGGTTGTGAGTCGTATATCGGCAGGGTGGTGAAGACGCCGCGCCCGTAGAGCATCGCGGAAGAGACCGGCGCGACGCGCGCTTTCGTCGCCTCAACCATGGTTTTGTTGAGGTAGATGACGGGATGCATTTAGACTATTTCAAACGCCCACGACCTCTGCTCGCAACTTGTCCGCTAACGCATTTCTCCAGACCGCTTCCAATTCAGACACATTCATCGCCATAGCTTCATTGCCGTTCACCTGAATCGTCAAACTTGTTCCACCAACACGACCGATGATCGCGAACGGTGCGTTGTTGCGCTCGGCGATCTCCTGTATGACATCAGCATCGCTAGCATCGAAGCTGATCACGATCCGTGACGGTGATTCACTAAAAAACAGCGCCGTTGGACCAAGCTCTCCTTTCAGATCGACACTTGCTCCAATCGCGTCACGTCCGGGTGATGAGAAACACGATTCAGCAAGCGTGACCGCCAGTCCGCCATCCGAACAGTCATGCGCTGAAAGCAGCAAACCGGCTTCGGCCGTCTCAAGACAAGCCTTTTGCACCGCCAACTCGCGATCGAGGTCAAGCTTAGGCACGAGGCTGGCCAAATCGTCTTGTGTCGTGCCGAGCAGCGCAATCATGTCGCCTGATTTTTTAAATCCTGGTAGCACAACGCGCCGCACGTCCTCGATCAGCCCGACCATGCCAATCACTGGCGTCGGCAGAATCCCACGCCCTTCAGTCTCGTTATAGAAAGAAACATTCCCGGAAACTACCGGCGTCTCAAACGCGCGACATGCTTCGGCCATCCCGTCGATCACTTCCGAGAACGACCACATCACTTCCGGCCGCTCCGGCGACGCGAAGTTCAAACAATTAGTGATCGCAATCGGCCGCGCGCCCACACAAACAACATTGCGTGCCGCCTCGGCAACGATTAGCTTCGCGCCCTCACGTGGATTCGCGGCACAATACCGTCCGTTTCCATCAAGCGTCATCGCGAGCGCACGTCTTGTTTCTTTAATACGAACAACCGCCGCATCCGCGCCCGGCAAGATCGCAGTATTAGTCCGCACCATATGATCGTACTGCCGGTAAACCCAGTTCTTCGACGCGATATTCCCCGACGCCAGCAACTTCAGAAGATCCGCGGCCAAATCCGCACTTTCGATCGGCGTAATCCGCGGCTCCGGCTTCGCCGCAGCGACCATCGGCCGCTCGTATCGCGGCGCTTCGTCAGTCAACGCCTCAACCGGAATGTCCGCCACCATCTCACCATCATGGACAACCTGCATCCGGCCCGTATCACGCACGCGACCAATCACAACCGCATCAAGATCCCACTTCCGAAAGATGTCGACCACTTCACGCTCACGACCCGAGTGGGCCACGATCAACATGCGCTCCTGAGATTCTGACAAAAGCATCTCGTATGCGGTCATGTTCTGCTCGCGTTGTGGCACGAGGGAGAGGTCCAGCTCGATGCCTGTGCCCGCACGCGCCGCCATCTCACACGACGACGACGTGAGTCCGGCCGCGCCCATGTCCTGAATTCCTGCGACCGCGCCACTTCGCATCGCCTCGAGACACGCTTCCAGCAAGAGCTTCTCGAGAAACGGATCACCAACCTGCACGGTCGGCCGTTTCTCCAGCGCCTCTTCGTCAAACTCCGCGGAAGCCATCGTCGCGCCGTGAATTCCATCGCGCCCGGTTTTCGCCCCAACGTAAAGCACGGGATTCCCGATTCCCGTCGCTTTCCCGAAGAAGATCTGATCGTGTCGCACGAGCCCGAGTGCAAACGCATTCACGAGTGGATTCAAAGCATAAGCATCGTCAAACGCGACTTCGCCACCGACAGTCGCGACACCAAACGCGTTTCCGTAATGCGCGATTCCGGCGACGACACCGGCCAGCAGCGATCGATTACGACGACCATGCTGCGGGTGATCGAGCGATCCGAAGCGCAGGCTGTTCATCGACGCGACCGGACGCGCGCCCATCGTGAAGATGTCGCGCAGGATGCCGCCGACGCCAGTCGCCGCGCCCTGAAATGGCTCGATGAATGAAGGGTGATTGTGCGACTCGATCTTGAATGCCGCGCACCAGCCGTCGCCGAGATCGACGACGCCGGCATTCTCGCCCGGCGGCACGATCACGCGTGGTCCAGTTGTCGGCAGGCGCTTGAGGTGAATGCGCGAAGATTTGTAGGAGCAGTGTTCCGACCACATAACCGAAAAGATCCCGAGCTCCGCGAAACTCGGTTCACGGCCAAGCAGTTCTTTTATTCGCTCGAATTCCTGTTGTGTGAGGTTGTGGGCGGCGATAACTTCGGGCGTAATCATCAGGAGGTTTTGATCTTAACCACAGATTACACAGATCCGTGTAATCCGTGGTCAAGCTTTACTGTCCATCACCTTTCTTAACTGCTTTTTCGATCGCCTCGCGCAGCTCAGCCGTTTTGACGCGCCCGATGTGCTTGTAAATGACCTCACCTTTCTCGTTATACAAATAAGTCGCGGGCAGATCGCCTCGCCACTTGAGATCGATGAAGTTGATCGCGGGCTCGGGGTCCGAGGCGTTCAACAAATAGGCCGGCATCGTCGCATTCATCGAGCTGAGAAACTCCGGCACGGAGGTTTTGATGTCGCTCATATCGTCGAGCGAAACCGTGACAAACTCCAACGACTGTTGCCCGAAATCCTTATCGATCTTCACGAGATCGGGAAACTCGTCCCGGCACGGATCGCAAAACGTGGCCCAGAAGTTAACCAGCAACGGGCGCTCACGTGGCTGCGTGATCAACCCTTTGAGCGCCTCGGTGTCGATCGCCGAGACAACCGGCAAAGGTTTCTTTGGCTTCTGGGCGCGGCCCTTCTTTCGTTGGGCCGGCGCCGCAAAAGCCACTAACAAAATGCACAACGCTATGGGAACAACTACTTTGGTAAAACGCATGACTTATCTTTACTTAGGCTTACGCCCGTTTAATGCTGCAACCGAAAGCCTTCGCTTCTGCTTTTTCAACTGCCTTGCCCGCGATCGCGGAGTCGAGCGCGTTGCGCAGATCATTTGACTCAACTTGCGCGGCGTTGCGTGAGTTGTCGATGCGGCCGTGATAGATCAGCTTATTGTTCGCATCGAGAAGGTAAGCTTCCGGTGTAACTGTGGCGCCGAGTTTGTCGGCAATCTTGTTGCCTGGATCCTTCAGGACCGGGAAGGAGAGTTTGTTTTCCGCAGCGTGAGCTTTAACTGCCGCCACGTCTTCCGCAACGTTCGAGTTGATACCGATGACGGCGATGCCTTTCGCTTTGTAATCGGCGGCGAGTTTTTCCATGCGCTCGTTGTAAGCGTTGGAAACTGGACATTGCACCGAGATGAACAGCAGCACCGTGCCATTCTTTCCGGCAAGTGACTTCAGTGAGCGGTCCTTGTTGTCAACGTCGGGGAGCGTGAAATCTTCAATGGTGGCGCCAATCGCGGGCGGCGCGGGCACTTCACTTTCAGCACGAGCGCCCGTCGCAAAAACGGCGCCCGCAATCACAAACATTGCTGCGAACAAAATCGATAGATTTTTGCTTGTCATCCTACAAACTCTCCTTTAACGCTACTCGAAAATCTCGTGTAATCTGTAATCTGTGGAGTCGGTGGATAATATAACTGAAACAATTGAGCAGGCGCTACCGGTCCCGGTGCGGATGGACGCAGACGAGCGTTACACCGGTCGCGGCATCACTATCGCGTTTCTCGACTCAGGCTTTTACGCGCACAAGGACCTGGTCGAGCCGAAGAACCGCATCCTCGCGTATCACAACATTTTTGCGCCCGAAGAGGGTCTCTCAGCACTCGAAAAATCCGACGTCGCAAGCTGGCACGGCATGATGACCTCAGTCGTTGCGGCCGGTAATGGTCACCTGTCTGACGGTTTCTATCGCAGCATCGCACCGGAAGCGAATGTCGTGCTCGTTAAGCTCGGGAAGACCGGTCGCATCTCCGAAGACAACATCGAAACAGGCCTGCGCTGGGTGTTTGCAAACAAAGACAAGTACGACATTCGCATCGTCAACATCTCGGCGGGCGGCGATTTCGAACAGCCTTACCTGACAAATTCGTTGTGCCAGCTGGTTGAAGAAGTAGTGAAAGCTGGATTGACTGTCGTGTGCGCGGTCGGCAATGCCGGGCTACTGCCCGGGCATCCGGTGTTGCCACCGGCGAGTGCTCCGTCGTGTATCGCAGTCGGTGGTCTCGACGATCAGAACTCGCTCGATCGCGCGCGTCGTGGCATGTATCGCTCGTCGTATGGTCCAACTATCGACGGGTTGCAAAAACCGGAAGTGATCGCGCCGGGGATCTGGGTTGCTGGTCCAATCCTGCCGCACACGCCAACCGCGGATCAGGCCGGGCTCTATGCACAGCTCGACAACGCTGCTGACGACGAGCTTCGCGAGATCATCCTCGCGCATGCGGCAGTAGACAAAGATATCTACGCCGCGCGCGACCTGTCAGTGTCGCTGTTGCGGCAGTTGATCACGATCAAATTGCGCGAAGGAAATGTGATCAACAAGCACTACAAGTTTGTTGACGGAACATCTTTCGCGGCGCCCATCGTCTCGTCGATCCTCGCCTGCATTCTCGAGGCGAATCCGAAACTCACGCCACAACAAGCCAAGCGCATCCTGATCGACAGTGCCGAGCGTGTTGATGGCGTGGAGGTTGATCGACAAGGCTGGGGCGTCGTCGTACCGCGAAAAGCGGTCGCGATGGCGTTGCGTTGCCGTGGGTGATGTGCAACAATTCGCGGCACCCGTACAAAACCTACCGCAGAGATTGGAGAATGTTTGAGTTCGTATGTCTGAGAATGAATCCGCAATAGGCGAGGGCGCGGCAGAAGCAACCGAGCCTCAAGCGAGCACTGAAGAGATTACGTATCATGCTGTGGAGAAAGATGGAGTAGTCACGGCCATTTGGGAAATGCAGGGTCGCAAGCACCTGCGCACGATCGATCCACGCTCACGCCAGGGACAGGACATCCTTCGTCTTTACACCACCGAGCATCACGACGAAGCAGCAGTTTAACCACAGATCCGTGTGATCTGTGTTCAAACTAAATTCTGGGGCTCACGTCTGATGAATGCTTCGAGGTTGTCGATCAATTGATCCGCAAGCGTTTGCATTGCCTGGCGGCTGGCCCATGCGTTGTGCGGCGTCACGATCAGGTTAGGCAGATCGACTTCGAGCAACGGATTTCCCTCGCGCGGTGGCTCGTTTCGCAGCACGTCAATACCCGCACCAGCAAGTCGTCCATTCTTTAATGCCTCGATTAGCGCGTGATCGTCGATCAACCCGCCGCGGGCGGTGTTGATGAGAATCGCCTCAGGTTTCATTTGCGCGAGCTCAGCCGCGCCGATCAGATTTTTCGTCTCTTCCGTCAGCGGGCAGTGCAACGAAAGCACGTCGCTGCCACGCAATACCTCCTGAAATCCGGTGCGACCATCACGCACGACCGCAGCGTTTTTGCGCTCAGCAACGAGCACTTCCATGCCAATAGCGCGCCCGAGTTGGGCCATCGACTTTCCGAGCGCTCCGAAGCCAACGATTCCAAGTGTCGCTCCTCTCAGATCTCCGATTGGGTGATCGAGCAGGCAAAACTGCTTTGCCTCATGCCAACGACCTGACTTCACATCGTTGCGATATGCAATAAGACTCCGGCGCAGCGCCAGCATCAACATGAGCGCGTGCTCCGGTAACGAATTCACCGCGTACCCGCGCGTGTTACAAACTGCGATATCGTGACTGCGACAGTACGCGAGATCGACGTTATCGACGCCCGTTGCCGCAACCGCAATCAATCGCAGCTTTGGCAATTGTGAGAGCGTCTCTGCACGCAGCGGAAGCTTGTTGCAGATCGCGATCGTTGCGGGAGCGAGCCGCTCGACAACCTCAGTCTGCGTCGTTTCTCCAAACTCAATCCACTCATGCGCGAATGCAGGTTTCCGAAACGGAACGTTGAATGTGTTTCGTTCGACAAAGACGATGATTTCTGTGGTCATATCAAGTTATTATAAGCGCCGAAATGACGATCAGGAGCGCATCGCCCGAAGACGCACCAACCTTGACCACCATCGCGCTCGATGCCAAGCGTTACTGGGGTTATCCCGAACACTGGATCAGGCACTGGGAATCCGACCTCACGATCTCACCTGAGTTCATTCGTGACAATCATGTCTACGTCGCTGAGGAGGACGGCGAGATTCGCGGGTTCTACGCGCTTTGTGTGTCAGGTGACAAGGCTGATTTGGAACACATGTGGGTGACGCCGGCAATGATTGGCACCGGCATCGGGAAGGAGTTGTTTCTCGACGCGATGGAGCGTGCCGCAAAGCTCAATGTGAATGCTGTCGAGATCGCTTCGGACCCGAATGCGGCTGGGTTCTACAAGCGCATGGGCGCGACGCAGGTCGGTGAAGTGGATGCACCTGTCGATGGTGAGCCACGAAAGTTACCACGACTCAAGATCAATCCTTAAAGAATTTCAGCCACAAAAAGGCACATAAGTTACATAAAAAATGATTCGTGACTTATGTGCCCGTTTTGTGCCGCACGTTAATTGTCCGAAGGGCGATCGGGCTTGTCCGGGGCCGGACGTGGTGCCTCGCTTTTTGGCGTCTCTACACGCGGCGGTGGATCGTTGCGCGGCGGTGGATCGTTGCGCGGCGGTGGATCGTTGCGTGGTGGTGGGGCTGAGCGTGGTTGCTCAACTCGTGGTGGTGGGTCGTTGCGCGGTGGCGGCGGATTCGGGCGCGGAGGCGGATCCGGGCGCGGCGTTTCACGACGTGGCTCGGGTCGAGACTCGCGCGGCTCCGGACGCGGTTCAGAACGTGGCTCAGAACGTGGTTCGAACTTCTGTGGACGATCCGGCTCCATCCGTCGCTCCGGACGCGATTCAGGTTGCGATTCCGGCTGTGGCTCAGGTCGTGTTTCCGGAGACGAAGCCGGCGTAGCAGGTTGTTCGTTACGCCGTTCAGGATTGCTGCGCGGCATGGTTTCGATACCCTGCTGGCTGCGCGTACGTTTCTCTACTCCTTCCGGCAGCGTCGGCCGGACCACGCGACCGGGACGCTCCCCGGGACGATCCCCAGGACGATCATCGCGCCGCTCAGGTTGATCTCCTGACGACGGATTTTCCGGCCGTTCGTCATTGTTTCTGCGTCCTGGAGTTTCGGGTCGAGTGACAGCTCCGGTGGGTTGCGTCTCGGTTGCCGGAGTCGCCCCGGTGTTTGGTTGTGACCGCGGCGTTGGATCATAAGTTCGAGGCTCGCGGCCCCGGTAAACTCGCCTGCGTCTCAGATCGTCATCCATTGGAACGCCCGGAGCTCGCTCGCCGGCGCCGGTCGGACGATTCGGAACGTTTACGACTGGTACTTCACTCGCCGTACGTCCGGGCACTGCCTCGCGATCTCCGCTCGCTACGCCGGCTCCGCCACTGACACCACGTGACGGAATGACTCCGGTCATAATTCCGCGGCGCGGGAGCTCGTCACGATTCGGAATGCTGTCGACTACCCGGCGCGCAATTGGTTCATCAACACGCTCGCCGCGCCGGTGCGGATTGCCAAAATCAGTGCGCGGCACTCGTGTCACGCCACGCCAGTTTTTGTAGTCAGCAGAAGGACTACGATCGTTTGGTCGCCGGTTATCTCCATCACGATGCCGGTAACGATTGTCGTGACGATAATGTCGCGAATGCGGATCTCGCTGGTAATAATTCAACGGATACCAGCACACGTTGTTGCCGAACGAGATGTCGAACACAAATGCGACGAGCGCCGGGCGCCACCAGCTCCGCTTTTTGTAGAACTGGCTGCGCGGGGTCCACGCCCAATAGCCGTTGTAATAGACCCAGCGCCCGTAGTGATACGGGGCCCAGCCCCACGGCTCATAACCAACCCACGTCCAGCCGTAAGGCGGACACCACGTCCAATGACCGTAGCGATACGGCGCCCAGTCAGTGTAGACGCTGAGGGCACTGGAACTTGGCCGCCAGACCCAGCCGTAGTCGTTTGTGTTGACCCAGTCGCCGTAAGCATCGAGATCTTCAGCACCAACGACGTACTCGTCGAAATACTTCCCGTCAGACTTTCGGAGCTGGGCGTAATACTGTTCGCGCTGCTTCACCCACTCATCAACCGCGTCGGGCAAGAGTGAGGCGGGATTCAATTCCCAATCACCGGCGTTTTCGCCGCTCGCGATCAGCTCCGCACTACGGCCGTCGCGCAGAGTGAAACCGGAGGTCTCCGAATAAATGCGGGCGCTTCCGCCGTCGCGCACAGTCAAACGAACGCGCCCCTCGCGCGGTGCGTCAACGCGGTAAAGTCCCTTTTTCTCGGCTGCGAGCGTGCTTTTGGGTGCATCGATTTCGAAATACTCGTTGTCGCGATCAAACTTTGCTAGTCGCAGCACGGCCGTGCCCTCGACGAGACTGAGCGCAACGCCTTCATCACGCAACGTGACGATGAGCAGAATCGCGCTATCCGTCACCCGCACGAAATTTCGTGAATCTACCTGGATTTCGACAAAGCTACCCTTGCCGGTCGAGATTGTGTCACCCTCGACCAACGGGTAGTTCACGCGGGCGGATTCCCAATCCTTGTTGCCGGTGCGCCGGAGGTTGACCTCGCCGCCGATGAGGCTAATGCGCGCAACGCGGGCTTTGACGTCGTACTCGTCGGGCTCATCATTGTCGTCGGCGCGGACCGAAATTGTTATTGATAAAAAAGTGAGAAGGAAAAAGGAAACGAAAAGGCTGGTTTTTAGTCGGGAGACTCGCATTGTTATGCTCCTTCTGGTTTGAAGTGCGGTTGGGCGGGGAAGCGAGCAAAGTTTATGCCTGCGAAAGAGTTTAGAAAGGCGAATTAAAGGAATTGAGACTTCTCAATCTTGCAAATCATGTGAATCCTGCAATCCTGTCAAAGTCTTTCACAGGATTACATGGTTTACAGGATTCAGATGACACGCTCATCAGTCCTTTGAGAATTCTCAAATTTTCTAGTTGGTCCAACATGCGGGAATACCGAAAATCAAAGTGGGCTGACTTTGCCTGAGACAGTGCACGCCTGACACGATATGGTGCGAGCTTCTCGTTACGATGTAGTGGTTATCGGCGCCGGAATCAACGGCGCCGGGATCGCTCGCGACGCGGCGATGCGCGGTTTGAAAGTGTTGCTGATCGAGAAGGGCGAGATCGGCGCGGGTACAACAAGCGCGTCCACGCGGCTGATTCACGGGGGCTTGCGCTATCTCGAGCATTTCGAGTTTGGCCTGGTGTACGAGTCGCTCCGTGAACGCGAGACTTTATTGCGCATTGCTCCGGATCTGGTGCGGCCGCTCGCCATCACGATCCCGGTTTACAAACAGAGCAGACGCGGGCGGCTGACGATTCGGGCCGGGATGATCCTGTACGATCTGCTGTCGTGGGGGAAATCGTTGCCGCGACATCAAATGCTGTCGCGCGCCGAGACGCTCGAGCGGTGGCCGGGATTGAATCCGGAAGGTTTGGTCGGGTCGGCGCTTTATTACGACGCGCAGGTTGAGTTTCCCGAA
>DATHTI010000026.1:0-6525 GCA_035463335.1 Pyrinomonadaceae bacterium
CAGGTAGAAACTGCGAATCATCAGTCCGGCGCCGATGAGCAATACGAGCGTCGTCGCAACCTCAACCACCACGAGCGAGCTGCGCAACCATTGCCGCCCGCTATTGCCGCGACTACTCTCCTTCAACGTCTCGTGCACGTCGACTTCACCGGCCTGAATCGCCGGAATGAGTCCGAAGAGAATCCCGGTCAGAAACGAGACGCCCACTGTGAATGCAAGCACGGTCCAGTCGAGACCGATCTCACGCGAGCGCGGAATCGCGTTCGGGCTCATGTACAGAATCAGTTGTACGCCCCAGCGCGCGAGGGCCAGTCCGATCGCGCCACCAATCAGTGACAGCAAAACACTTTCCGTCAACAACTGTCGCGCGATGCGCCAGCGACTCGCGCCGACGGCCGTGCGGATCGCCATCTCTTTCCTACGTGCAGTCGCTCGCGCGAGCAGCAGGTTGGCGATGTTGGCACATGCGATCAGCAACACGAAGCCGACCGCGCCGAAGATCACCCAGAGCGCGCGTCGCACATCAGTAACGAAGATTTCTATGAGGGGACGCAGCCTCGGGCGAGTGGAAGCATTCGTGTCGGGATACTGTTTCTCGAGGTTGGCGCCAAGATTGTTCATGTCAGCATCAGCCTGTTCGAACGTCACGCCCGGTTTCAGACGCGCCACACCATACAAGCCCGGATGATTACCGCGATTCTGCCAGCCCGGCTGGTCCGCGAGTTGGCCCACCGGCACATACATCTCCGCACGGCTCGGATACGCATACGATTCAGGCATGATGCCGATGACCGTATAGCTCTTGCCGTTCAATGTAATTGCCTGGTTCAGAACGCTTGTTTGCCCGCCGAAGCGACGCTGCCACAAACCATAACTCAGAACGACAACAGGCGTGCCGCCGGGTTTGTCTTCATCGTTTGTGAACACGCGGCCATGCAGCGGGTTCACGCGCAGGACGGAAAAGAGATCGGCAGACATTTGGCCCGTGACGATGCGTTCCGCTTCGCCCGCGCCCGTGAGGTTGTAGCTGGCGCGATTGTAGACGCCGATTTTCTCGAATGACTGATTGTGCGCACGCCAGTCGAGGAAGTTCGGATACGAGATCGACATCTCGTCGAGCACGGGACTCTTCTCGTTAAGGAAGACGAGCCGCTCGGATTCGTCATACGGCAATGGTCGAATGAGCACTGCGTTCACAACACTGAAGATCGCTGTGTTCGCGCCGATGCCGAGCGCGAGCGCGATAATCACGATGATCGTCACGCCCGGATTCTTCACCAGCATCCTCACGCCATAACGTATGTCCTGCCAAAGTGTAGACGCCATATCGGTTCTCCAAATCCGTTAAATCCGTGGTTAAAATTACTCGTATCTCAAAGCTTCGATGGGATCCACTTTCGTTGCTCTGCGAGCCGGAATATAACAGGCCACGAGGGCTACGAGCGCCAACAAGATTGTCACGCCCGCGAACGTCAACGGATCAATCGAACTGACGGGCAGCGGCAGCTCCAGCTCGAGCAACGAGCTCGTCAACACGCGCGTCAACGCAAACGACAACGCCAACCCAAGCGCGAGTCCAACGATCACGACGAACATTCCCTGCCCGATCACCATCTTCAAAATGTCTTTTTGCAACGCACCCAGCGCCATGCGAATACCAACCTCGCGCGTGCGCTGCGCCACCGAGTAAGAAATGATTCCGTAGATCCCGAGCGTCGCGAGCACCAGCGCCATCAGACCGCAGCCACCCATCACAACCGCGAGTATTCGAAACGGGTAAAGCCCGATGCTAAAGTAATCGCCCAACGTCTGCACGTCAGCCACGGGAATCATCGGATCGAGCTCGCGGATCGTGTTACGGACCGCGCCGATCATACTCTGAGGATCGCCAGTGCTGCTGACTGCGAGCATAAAGTTTTTTCGTTGAGACTGTTGCAGCGCAAGCGCGTAGAACGGCTGTACCTGCTTCTCCAGCGATTGCCACTCGTTGTCGCGTATCACGCCGACAATCTCGCACGGGATCCTCGGCGCATTCGGGCCGCCGTATTTCATGAGGTGCTTCCCGAGCGAGTTAGATCCACGAAAATACTTTTCGCCAAACACCTCATTCACGATCGCGACGCACGGCGCGCCTTCACGATCGCGCTCCTCAAAATCGCGGCCCTGCACGAGCGGAACTTTCATGTTCGTGAAATAACGCGGCCCGGCGAGCACGGCATTGATTTGCATGTTCTCACCCGCACCGGGCTGATACCCCTCAATCTCGATGCTGCTGCGGGTGCCGCCCATGAAACTTACCGGCACGTAATCGACCAAACTCGCCGATTGCACACCCGGCAAAGCACCGAGACGCTCCGACAACTGGCGATAAAACTCCTGTGTTTTTGCCTTATCGTACTTCGCTTCGTCGAGCCTCACGAACCCGACAATCATACTCTCCGTGCTGAAACCCAAACGTGTTGGTCTAATCTTCTCGAGACTGCGCAACACGAGCCCGGCGCCAACCAGAAGCAGTAACGAAAACGCGACCTGGACCACGACGAGGGCCATGCGCGCTCGCGACTTGCGATAGAAACCCGTGAACAAACTCGAGTCGTCTTTCAACACAGTCGAGAGGTCGGCTTTCGAGCTATACAACGCCGGAGCGAGTCCAAACAGTATTCCCGTTATGGTTGAGAACGCGATCGTGTAAATCACCACGCGCCAGTCAAGCTGAAGATCGAGTGCGACGCGTATGCCTTCCGGTAACGCCGGAATGGCGGCAAGAATAAGATTAAGAAACCAAACTGCCAGCAAAATTCCCGCGGCGCCGGCAATAATCGATAACAACACACTTTCCGTCAGCAACTGCCGCACGATGCGGAAGCGGTTCGCGCCAATTGCCAGTCGCACCGCCATCTCTCTCCGCCGCGTGACTGCTCGCGCCAGCAACATGCTCGCGAGATTGATGCACGCGATCAGCAGCACGAGATTCACGATGATAAAAACCAGGGCAAACACACCGTACGCCGCTGACTGCATGCCCGGATGAATGCGCGTCTCACTCTCCGGCAGCACCGTGATCGCTGATACGCGCGTGTGTCCCGATTCGGTTTTCGAGAGCCACTCCTCAGGATATGCTGCCTGCATGTCGCGCGTGATTAGATCGAAACGCGCACGTGCCTGCGCCAGAGTTGTTTCGGGTTTGAGCCGTCCGACGAGAATCAGCCAACGGTTTCCTCGACTCGTCAACGCGCGCTCGCCGCGTTTATCCACGGACGGCATCATCGCCATCGGCACCCAGATCTCGGACGAGAGCCCACGAAACATGCCCGTGTATTGCGGCGGCGCAATGCCGATCACGGTCAGTGTTTGATCGTTGAGTTTGACGGTCTTTCCGACGACCTCGGGATCAGAATGGAAACGACGTAGCCACAGGCTGTGGCTAATCACAGCGACGGGATTGCGGCGCGGCACAACGTCTTCATCCGCTGAGAACGTGCGTCCTTTTTGCGCAGCGACGCCTAAGACATCGAAGTAATTTCCCGAGACTGCCTCGCCCCAGATCTGCTCGACCTCGTTGGCATCACCGAAATTAAACTGCTGAATGCCGTAAGCAGCGAGTCCCGAGAGAACGTCATTGCGATCGCGAAGGTCTACATAGCTCGGATAGGAAGTGGTGGAGTAAGGCTGTTGTTCGCCCTCACTAACGTAAATTTGGACCAGTTGTTCCGGATATGACACCGGCCGCGGTCGCAGGAGTATTGAATTGAGGAGACTGAATATCGCGGAGTTCGCGCCGATGCCGATGGCAAGCGAGATCACCGCAACAATCGTAACGCCCTTGCTCTTCCAGAGCATCTTCGCGCCATATCGCAGATCGTTGAGCAACGTCATCATGTTAATCCTGTAATTGAAAAATAGAACAAGTCAGGAAGAGGGGCTTGCCCCCGCCGTTGCTTGGATTGGAATGAGCGGGGGGCAAGCCCCTCTTCCTGACTTGTTCTATCTTAGCTAGTTTAAAAACTCACTCGTAACGGAGCGCGATCAAAGGATCTACTTTCGTCGCCCTCCTTGCCGGCAAGTAACACGCGAGCAAAGCAACAACACTCAATAGCGCAATCACAACACCAAACGTCATCGCATCATTCGGCGTCACGCCAAACAGTAACCCACGCATCAACCGCGTCAACGCAAGCGCGCCAACTATTCCGATCACCTGACCTACTAGCGCGAGCATCATTCCCTGCTTGAGCACGAGCTTTAGCACGTCGCCAACTTGCGCGCCGAGCGCCATGCGAATTCCCATCTCCTGCGTGCGTTGCGTGACTGCGTGAGAAAGCAATCCGTAAATCCCGACCGCCGAGAGCAACATTGCTAGCCCGCCAAACAGCGCCATCAGCAACATATTCAAACGTCGCGGCGCAACACTCTCGTCAACGACCTTCTCCAACGTGCTGACATTCGATATCGGCTGATTCGGATCGATGGACCAGACTGCCTGGCGTACAGCACCGGCGAGCGAGAGCGGATCTGTCGTCGTACGCACCAGAATGGTCATGTCATCCAGGGGTGCTTGTGAAGCGGGAAGATAGTAAGCCGGCTCGGAAGGCGCCTCGAGCCCGGCGAGCTTAACATCGCGCACGATGCCGACAATTTCAAAAGTAGTCAGCTTTTGGTTATCCCAAATCCTTCCCGGTGGACCTGGTCTAATCCGTTGGCCCACCGCGTTCTCGTTCGGAAAGTAGTGTTTGACAAACGACTCGTTTACCAGCGCCACTCCCGGATGAGCTGCATCGTCCAGTGGGGTGAACTTTCGACCCGCGACGAGCTTGACGCCGACAGTGTCAAAATAGTCTGGACCAACGGGAATGAAGTTGGCCGATTGCGATCGGCTTTCTGCGGGCACTACCCTGCCTTCAATCTCAAACGAGTCGAGCCAATTCGATGCGAGCGGGTGATCATAAGCGACGGTCGCGCTCTGGACGCCGGGCACGGCAGAGATGCGCTCCAAAAGTTGCTTGTGAAAGTTGTTAATCTGATCTGGGTTCGAATACCTGGACACCGGAAGGGTCAATCCGGCGGTTAAGACCCTTTCCGACTGAAAGCCGGGATCAACTCGTTGCAGTAACCAGAAACTCTTAACCAGCAGGCCTGCGCCAATCACGAGCATGACTGCAATACTTACTTGAAAAACCACTAACACCTGCCGGAAACGCAGCCGGCTCGCACCGGGTCCTGAAGTGCGGCCACTCTGTTCGAGCGCCGTTTGCAGACGGGGTTTCGAAGCGTACCACGCCGGTACCAAACCAAAGATCAGACAGGTGCCGAGCGCAATCAACATCGTGAATCCGAGTACTCGTAAATCGAGACTGACTTGAACCAGACGTGGCACTCCGGCTGGAACAAACTGTAGCAGGACTTTAATTCCCAACGCCGCGAGAGCAAGGCCGGCCGCAGTTCCTAACAACGAAAGCAACAATCCCTCGAGAAAGAACTGTCGCACCAGCCGGGCACGGCCGGCGCCCAGTGCCGCGCGGATCGCGATCTCTTTGCTGCGACCCGCGTGCTGGGCCAACAACAAGCCGGCGACGTTCGCGCACGCAATTAATAAAACGAGAGCAACCGCACCTAGTAACGTGAACAGCGCGGGCCTGATATCTCCCACAACTTCATTCATAAACTGGCTGACGATGATTCCCTCGCCACGATTCTCCGCATGCTCTCGTTCGAGGCGTGCACCAATCTGGTTCATCTCACTGGTAGCTTGCTCGATCGAGATTCCCGGCTTAAGCCGGGCCAGGACGCCGTAAACGTGTGCGGATCGCGCGGCGGCCCATTCGGCCGTAAACGACATCGGCAGCAGGAAGTCCTGTTGCGCTTCATCAAAGGTAATGTTTCCGTTAGTCGTGGGCCTGACCGGATAAATACCGGGCGGCATGACGCCCACAACTGTGTAGGCAGCGCCGTTGAGAGTGATGGTCCGGTTAATTATGCTCGTATCGCCACCGTAACGATTTTTCCAGAGACGGTGGCCCAGGATGACGACTTGTCCCTTTCCGGGTTCGTGCTCTTCCGGTGCAAAGGCGCGGCCGAGAGACGGCTCAAGACCAACCACCGCAAAATATCCTGAACTTACTCGAGCGCCGAGCAACTGCTCGGGTTCACCGTCGCCCGTAACAGTCATCGCCGCGCCGCCAAAGGCAACGACGTCCTGGAAAACTGTGTTCTGCTTTTTCCAGTCGAGGAAGTTAGCTGGCGATGCGCGCCACCGGCCGTGCTCCGGCACGTTCTCCCACAGGGCGACGAGGCGATCAGGTTGTTTGTAAGGCAGCGGGTTGAGCAACACCGCATTCACGACGCTGAATATCGCGGTGTTCGCGCCGATGCCGAGCGCGAGCGTGACGACGGCAATCGCGGTGACCAGCGGGTGCTTCGACAGCATCCGAACGCCATACTTCAGATCCTGGAAGAATGTATTCATCTCAAACCTCACCGGCTCAATTGTAGGGGTGGCCCTCCGTGGCCACCCCAGCGTGATTGGCG
>DATHTI010000027.1:0-7097 GCA_035463335.1 Pyrinomonadaceae bacterium
TATCCCGCGATTGAAGCGCAAAAAGCACAGGCGATCGCGGCGCGCACGTACGCACTCAGGAACCGCGGCCAGTTCATGTCGCAAGGGTTCGACATCCTGCCGACAACGCGCTCGCAAGTCTATCGTGGTCTAAGTTCGGAAAACCCACTCTCGACGCGCGCAGTTGACGAAACGCGCGGCGTGATCGCGACTTACAACGGTGAGCCAATCAACGCGCTCTACACGTCGACGTGCGGCGGACGCACTGAAGACTCCGAGAAAATCTTCAACGAAGCGATGCCTTACCTGCGCGCGCATGAGTGTTCCGGAGAGTCGTTCGATCGATTCGTGATCAGAACCTCGCGCCAGCCTGCAGACTTGCAGGATGATTCGAATGTCGTGCTCGCGCGTGACGTTGGGCTGTTAATGACACAGAACTTCGGCACGCTGCGTGTTTCCGATGCATGGTTGTCAGCGGATGCGAGCCCGGCGGAAGTGCGAAACTGGCTCGCGAATGTGGCCCGCGTTGCGCGTCAGATGGCGCCGGCGACCGGTGAAGACGTAAATCGCCCGCCTGGTTTTGCGACTGCCCTCGCGTTGGCGGTGTTTGGCGAGAGTCGCGCGGGGACGCTCTTAAACGATGCTGACGCGGATTATCTGCTGGCGGTGAAAGATGCGGCAGAAGTGCCCGCAGCTAACCGCGCTGATCTCGCGATGCTGCTGCGCGACGGGCATCTTTCAGTTTATCCGGACGCCACGATGCGTCCGCGAATGGCCCTGTCGCGAGCGCGCATACTGCACGCGATCTCACGCATTCTCGAAGCGCGCAACCTGCTGCAACTGCAAAAAGCGAATGCGCGGCCAACGAGTGATGGACAACTGATTCTTCGTTCCGGCAAAGGAAAAGATCAGCCGCTCAGAGTCAATCCGGATGCGTTTCTGTTTCGATATCTCGGCGAGCGTCCGTATGCGGTGTCGTCTGTTGCGCTCGTCGGGGGCGAGCCGGTCACGTATCACCTTGCGGCGAATGGACAGATCGATTTTCTTGAAGTGAAGCCGGCAACGAATGGTGCGGCGGCGGATCGTTTTTCGCCGTTTGCTAATTGGACTCGCGGGTTGAGTGTGGCGCAGGTGCAGGCGCGTTTGGCGCGTGCGGCGCGCGGCATCGGGGCGATCGTAGATCTGCGTGTCGCGTCGCGTGGTGCTTCGCATCGCGTCACGGATCTGGAGATTGTCGGGACGAACGGCACTGCGCACGTGCGTGGTGGCCGGATTCGATCGGCGCTGGGCCTGCGTGAACAATTGTTCGTGATCGATCGCGAATATGATGACAGTGGGCGTGTTAGTGAGTTTGTTTTCATCGGGCGCGGTTGGGGCCACGGCGTTGGGATGTGCCAGGTCGGCGCCTACGGACTCGCGAAGCAGGGCTGGTCCGCCGAGCAGATACTCAAGAGCTATTATTCAGGTATCGAGCTGACGAGAATGTATTAGACAGATCATCCACAGATTACGCAGATGCGTCTCACCCGCAATCAACTACTCGCCGGCCTCATACTGCTCATCCTCATCTGGATCGTTATACTCATCCGCATGTTTGCCATCGTCGGCCCAACCGCATCAGGCAAAAGCACGCTCGGCATCGAAGTCGCCCTCGAAATCAACGGCGAGATAATCAACTGTGACTCCGTCCAGGTCTATAAAGAGATCCAAATAGCCACCGCCAAAGTCCCTCTCGACGAGCGCAAGGGCGTGCCACATCACCTGCTCGACTTCGTCTCTCCAAACATCAACTACACCGCCGTCGAATGGGCCCGCGAGGCCACGAAGACCATCGAGGAAATCGAGAGTCGCGGGCGCGTTCCACTCCTCGTCGGTGGCACTGGTTTCTACCTCCGCGCCCTGCGTCAACCATTCTTCATCAGTCCACCAACTGACGAATCTCTGCGTCGCCGTCTCAATCAAATTCGCGAAAAGCACGGCCCCGAACACCTGCACAAACTCCTCCACCGTCTCGATCCACTCGCCGCCGGACAGCTTTACCCGCGCGACTGGCCGCGCGTGCAACGTGCAATCGAAGTCTATCTGCAAACGGGCCGCTCGATTGTGGACCAGCAGCCCGAGCGCCCAGAGCCACATGAAAGCTCGCGTCGCTTGCGCATTCTGGCTCTCAACCCGCCGCGTGACGAGCTTTACAAACGAATCAACGAGCGCACTGAAGCGCACTTCCGCGCCGGTCTGGTCGAAGAAGTTCGACAACTACTGGACCGCGGTTTCTCACCCGATTCCAACGCTCTCGGCGCACATGGATACCGGCGCGTCGTCGAGTATCTAAAGGGTTTACGCGACCTCGAAAGCGCTGTGGAGCAGACCAAACTGGACGTACGTCACTACGCCAAACGTCAATTGACATGGTTTCGCCATGAAGCGGATGTCGAGTGGTTTGATGGTTTTGGTGAGGAAAACCGCGTTTTGCGCGCAGTTATGAAATCCATTTTCGCCGCGCCGCGGTCCAAATAATCATCTTTCTCTCACATCTCCGGCAATCTCTTGTCAGGCAAAGATCGCTGTTGTAATCTCATTGCAACCGCGCGGTCTACAAATTCCAACCCCCAGGTTTCAGCATGTCGGACGGTAAACAGGCACCACAAAATATCCAGGACGCCTTTCTAAACACGGTTCGCCGTGAAAAGACTTCTGTGATCGTGTACCTCCTGAACGGCGCCAAGCTAACGGGCCGGATCCGCAGTTTTGACAAGTTTTCGGTCCTGCTCGAGTCAGGCGCCCAGGAACAACTGATCTTCAAACACGCCATCTCGACAATCTCACAGGCGCGACGCGGAACGGGCGAGCTGCATTCACAAGCCACGACTGAAACGAACCCGCGCGAAGTCCGCCAGGACGCCAACTCGCCTGAGGCGTGACATTCGATTAAACTCTCGCGAGCATTTCACCGATAAAGAGGACGTGTGCCTGGAACTTTCATTACCTTCGAAGGTATCGACGGCAGTGGGAAGTCGACTCAGTTGCGTTTGCTGGGCAATTTCCTGCGGGCCAATGGATGTGATGCGCTACTGACGCGCGAGCCCGGCGGCACGACGCTTGGACTGCGACTGCGGGCCGCATTGCTGGATGCAATGGAGGAAGTCGATCCATTGACTGAGCTGTTGGTGTTTGCGGCGGACCGGGCGCAACACGTGCGGAGGCTGGTGCGTCCGGCGCTCGACGCGGGCAGGCTCGTGATTTCGGATCGTTATGCTGACGCGACAGTTGCTTATCAGGGCGCGGGCAGAGGGTTCTCACCCGAGTTGATCCAGCAGATCGTTCAGTTGGCAACGGAAGGTCTGAAACCGGATCTGACGTTGCTTTTTGATCTTACGATCGAGGAATCAACCAATCGCACCGCGCGGCGTTCCACCGGCAAGAACGCAACGCGGATTTCGCGCGATCGACTTGATATCGAGCATGCTGACTTTCACGCGCGCGTGCGCGATGCGTATTTGCAGATCGCGCTCGCCGAACCGGAGCGCGTGAAGTTGATCGACACGAGTGGTCCAGTCGAACATACGCAGGAGCGTGTGAAAGAGATCATCATCCCTTACCTGCAAAGCAGGGGTCACATGTGGATGAGTTCAGAGTCCAAGCTTTAGCTTGTCAGGCGTGAAACCCGACGCTGCAAGCTAAAGCTTGAACTCTGAACTCGGTTTTGAAATATGTTTGACGAGCTGATCGGAAACGCCAGAGTCAAAGCGATACTGAAACGGATGCTGATCGCGGATCGGCTTCCCGGCGCCATGCTTTTCACGGGCGAAGAAGGTATCGGCAAAAAACTCTTTGCGCTCGAAATTGCGCGCGCGTTGAACTGTCGCACACCGAAGGACACGGAAGCGTGCGGCGTCTGCTCGTCGTGCGTTCGTATCCGGAAGCTCAATTATCCGACGCGTGATGATGCGGATGAGTGGACGCAGATAATCTGGACGGACCATCCTGACGTCGGCCTCGTCGTCGCTCCGAAGCGCGTGCTGCGCGTCGAGCAAATGCGACAGATCGAGAAGGAAGCGAACTTTCGACCGTTTGAAGGCAAAGCGCGTGTGTTTTTGATCGACGAGGCTGACAAGCTCAACGATGCGTCGGCAAATGCGCTTTTGAAAGTACTTGAAGAGCCGCCAAAGACGTCGCACTTGATTCTGATTACGGCGCGTCCGGCGATGCTTTTGCCGACAATACTGTCGCGCTGCCAGATGATTCGTTTCTCGCCGTTGACACCCGCTGAGATCGAGAGTCATCTCGTTAAAAACGATCTCGATTTGAAGACGGCGCGTTTGCGGGCGCGTGCCGCGGGCGGCAGCCTCGGCCGGGCGCTTTCCGGTGATCTCGTCACGTTTACGTCGCAGCGTAAAGCGATGCTCAAAGTGCTCAACGCGCTTGTGCTGAGCAATGATCGCGCACAACTGCTGCGCTCTGCGGAACAATTGAACGAAGCGCAGTACAAGAATGAGTTTGAAGAGCGACTGGACGTGCTAGAGACGTTGATTCGCGATGCCTGGATGCTGTCGCTCGGTGTCGATACGTCGCGAATCGTGAATGAAGATTTGTCGGCGGAGTTAAAAGAAGTGGCTCAGAAGCTCGATCCGGGACTTGCAGGTGATTGGATCCTGCAGATTGAAGACCTGCGCGAGCAACTGATCGTGAACGTCAATCGCAAAGTTACGGTTGATTCGCTGTTTCTGGTTATGGCTGGAGATGTCGCCGCGACTAAGAGACCAAAAGTACGTTAAGACGATCCGTGTTATCTGTGGTTAGGTTTTATCTCCGACAATAACTTCTCGGTTTCCATCACGAACGCTTCAACGATATTCTCGCCCGCGACCTTTCGCATCGGCACGCCATCCTTGAAGATCATCCCGACACCACGTCCAAACGTGATCCCAAGCTGCGAGTCGTGTGCTTCACCTGGACCATTCACCGCACAACCCATGATCGAAAGGTGCAACGGCTCCTCAATGTGAGCCAGCCGGCGCTCGATCTCCTCGACAATCCCGACGAAGTTATCAACGTCAAGCCGCCCACACGTCGGGCACGCAACCACCGTTACCCCACGTGTTCTCAATCCAAGCGACTTCACAATCTCCCATGCCACGCGAACCTCTTCCTGCGGCTCCGCCGCCAGCGAGACGCGGATCGTGTCGCCGATTCCTTCATGCAAGAGAATGCCGAGGCCAATGGAAGATTTCACCGTTCCGCTAAACGAAGTCCCGGCTTCAGTCACGCCGAGATGAAACGGGTAATCGCACTTCTCTGCCAGCAGTCGATAAGCCCCGACCGTGCGATGTACGTCGGAAGCTTTGAGGGAAATTATGATGTCTGTGAAGTCGAGATCTTCCAGGATCTGAACGTGCCGCAAAGCTGACTCGACCATCGCTTCCGGAGTCGCCGTGCCGTATTTCTTTAGCAGATCTTTTTCCAGCGAGCCGCCGTTCACACCGATGCGAATCGGCACTCTCTGCGCCTGCGCAGCCCGCACGACTTCACGAACACGCTCGTGTGCGCCGATGTTGCCGGGATTGAGTCGCAGCTTATCGATGCCCGCCTCGAGCGCCAGCAATGCGAGTTTGTAATGGAAGTGAATGTCAGCGACGAGTGGGACGTCAGGAACTCGCTTGCGGATCTCTTTCAGCGCAATCGCCGCATCGTTGTCCGGCACGGCAAGTCTGACGATCTCGCAACCAGCGCGGACCATCTCGTTGATCTGCGCGACAGTGGCCTCCACGTCCGAAGTGTCAGTCTTTGTCATCGACTGAATCGCTACGGGAGCGCCACCACCGATTTGAATATTCTTAACTTGAACTGGTCGCGTTTTGCGCATGAGCTATTTTGCCGGCGCAGAAGCAGCCGGCGGCGGCTTCTCCTCCTGGCGACTGCCTCCAAACGTTTTCAGCAGGTCGTTGCTGATAACGAAAACCATCAGCAGCAGCACCATTACAAAACCTACTTGCTGAATACGATCGCGCACCGCGGTCGAGATCGATAAACCGATGAGAGCAAGCAGCCCCTCGATCAGCATCAGGAAGATTGCGCCGCCGTCGAGTACCGGAATCGGCAGCAGGTTGAAGATACCGAGATTCAGGCTGAGAAAACCCAGCATACCGAAGACGCCGTCCCAGCCGAGTTTCTCAATCGATTTTTGCGTGGCCTGATAGATGCCGATTGGGCCTGACAGCGTGTTGCGGACTGAGCGTTGTCCGGTGAAGACTTGTCCCAGTGCTTTACCGGTCAAACGCAGGATTTGCAGGTTCTGGTCGTACGCGTATTTCGTTGCCGTGATGACACTTGCAGCGTGTAGTGGATATCGCTCTGCGGCGATGAAACCCAATCTACCGTCGATACGCTTGTCCTCGGTGGTCAATTGCACTGTCTGGTTATCGCGTTGGAGTGTCATCGGAATACGCTCGTTCGGGTGACTGCGGACGTATTCCGTAACCTGTGCGGAGCTTCTTACCTCTTCGCCGCCGATTGTAATGAAACGATCGCCTTCTTTGAGTCCTGAAGCTTCGGCAGGCGAGCCGGGGTTAACTTGAGCGACGACCACCGGCAGGCCACCGTAGTCAGGAATGAAATCCAAAGTACCGGCGGCTTCGCCATTCTCCGTTCGTGTGGTTGGCGTAACCGTCAGCGAAACTTCCTGACCGTTTCGGTTTACCACCACCGGCAAAGGACGGCCCGGCGAGAGCAGTGCATCGCCATTGATAACGTCCCAGCTTGGGTTCTTCGTGCCGTTGAACGAGATGATGCGATCACCGGGCTGGAGACCAGCTAATTCTGCGGCGCCGCCTGTTTGAACGTAATAAACGACGGGCGATGGAGTTGCCGGAACTCCATACATGAACGCACCAACAAACGGGATCGCCATCGCGGTGAGAATGTTCATGGCCGGGCCGGCGAGTGCAACCAGGATTCGCTGCCACCGGGGACGCAGGTTGTACATCTCCTGTGGAGGAATGTCCTGCGCGCTCGCGCCTTCGAGAGGCGCATTTGATTCATCCCCGCCGAGCTTTACATAACCGCCGAGCGGAATGGCTGAAACGCGGTAGTCCGTGTGTCCCCACTTCTTGCCGAATAAT
>DATHTI010000028.1:0-6032 GCA_035463335.1 Pyrinomonadaceae bacterium
CGTGGCCGCCCCAGCGTTGAGTCGGCTCGGACTGGGGCGGCCACGGAGGGCCGCCCCTACAGTTATAGGCACAGTGGTCGAGTAATTAAGGACCGCTTTTGGGGAGGAGATTTTCCATCGAATCAGCGCCGCCAACCATCACGCGCTGTGGCGCGAGTGTCGTACTTTTTTCGCGGCCCGATCGACCAGGTAAACTGAATGTGACTTCCGCGCCACGATTAGCCAACGCGCCCTCGATCTTCTCGAACACGCTTGGCCCTTTCGACGATGTGCGAGGAGGTGAGCCGGCAGCACCAAACAGCGGTGTGTAGCTCGTGTCGTGCAACACCCAAAGGTTCCACGTGCCGCCATTCGGCAGGATCGACGTGCCTGAAAGCCACTCGTAACGTTCGCCGTTCAAAGTAAACTCAATCCGGTTTCCATCGAGCACTGCGACCTTCTCAAAATCGTAACCCTCGCGTGGGACGAGGGAGAAAATAAAGCGACCACGTTCCGGCACGTAAAACCACAGCAGCGCGCCTTCGGCGCCAATGCTCGACTTGCTTTTGCCCACCAGATTGCCGTTGATCGTCAAGCTGTAGTTTTTAACTGCGAGTGCGACGGCATCGAGCGTGAAGTCTTTCGGCGCCGACTCGAGATGACTCTCGCGCAAGCTGGCGCGATCGAAAGTAACGCTGACAACGTCCACGATCCTCACGCCCGATTCATTATTAACAAGCAGCTCGAGCGACACGGCGTCGCCATCATCCAGCATCTGCGGCGTCGTCGATTTCGGGAACGTCGCAAATGAATTACTGGTCCGCGATGGCGTGAAGTCTTTCAGAAAAGTGCGACGAAACGCTTCGTCGGCCGGCAAAACAGCGAGGCTGAACTTTTTCGTAACCGGGTCGGCATTCACCCAAAGGTCGTAGCCAAACACGACATTTTGCTGCGCATCCGTCAGCACGCGATGAATGACGCGATTCTCTCCGGCAAATGCCTGCGCGTAGAGCAGCGCCGCGAGCGAATTACTGTCCGGCTGGCTCTTCGCGCCAGGCGTTTCACTCCTGAACGCGACAAAGCCACCATTGGAAACCTGCATCACGAGCTGCCGCTTCGCGGGATTTTGTGCGGCAGTGACGATTGCCAAACAGTGAATGACGAGCAGAAGGAGCCAAAACCTGTTTCTCATTTTGGCGCTCCTCCCTTGATCACGACGAGCTTGATCTCGTCTGTGGGTTTAAACCCGGTGAGACTTGCCGGGACCTCTTCGCTTACGGGCTTTCGGGATTTGGCAAACGTACTTTCAACGCGTGCATCGTTAATCGCGCGTCGAGAGTTTCCTGAAGGCGAGCGGCGGTCGCGATAAACAACGCGCGTGATAACTTTTTCCTGGACCACGGGAACTTCAACCGGCACGTGGACGAGCACTGGAGGCTGGGCTGTGGGTTGAGCCGGCAGTTGTTCAGCACGGCGGAACGCAAATACTCCTAAGCTAAGGCAGGCGATGATTACTGCGAGTGCGAGTGGCAATGGAACAGGGATAGACATTCTCACGCAGGTTCGCATAGTCGCAAAGAGAGGCCCGAGTTTTTCTCCGCGTCTTTGCGGCCCTGCGTGAGAAGCTGTTGGTCCAATCACGGCGAGTTTCTCACGGAGCCTCGCGTGATAACCACTCCAGTAACTTTCAGCGGGCGCGGCAGTCTCGCTTACTCTTGTTGCCATGCGCAGAGTCGCGTTGAGCGAGTCAAACTCTGCGCGGCATTCAGCGCACGTGTTCAACTCTGCCGCCGATCCGCCGTCCAGCACGAGCTCGGTCAATCGCTCTTTTATTTCACTGCAATTGTGCATTCCAAAAACTCCAATCAGCATTCACCCCTTAATATTCATTAGCAAGATCTGTCAGCGGCTCCGGTGCAGTTGACTCGGGCGAAAGCCGGGCGCGCAGTTTGGTAATTGCGCGCCACACACCTTTCTTTACTGTTCCGGTTGAACACTTCATCTCGTTCGCGATCTCGTCGTAAGTCATGCCTTCGTAGTGGCGCAGAAGAAACGCGAGCCGCTGCGACGGCGTCAACTCGGCGAGCGCGTTGACCACGCTTTCAAAAAGGAGCTTGTTATAAATATTTTCCGGCGACGCTGAGCTCGATTCGACCAGCTCCCCCGAGTCGTCGTAATCGATTTGCATCAGTTGGACCACAGTTGTGTGTCCTCGTCGCCGGAAAAAGTTAGAGCGACGATGATTGAGGAAGGTGTTGATGGTTATGCGGCGTAACCAGGTGTAGAAAGAGGAATCGAAGCGAAACGTTTGCATCGCCTGGTACGCTTTCAACCAGACCTCTTGCGAGAGATCTTCCGCGTCTTGCGTGTTCTGGCAGTAATGAGACGCGAGCAGGTGGATGCGGCGTGCGTAGCGTTCAGCGAGCACACAGAAGGCGTTGAGGTCCTGCGCCTGAGCGCGTTTGATTAGATCGGCGTCGCTCTCATCCATCGATGATACAGACACAAATCAGAGGATTTAGTTGGCAGCCACAAAGACGCACAAACAAAAAGTTCAGAGTTCAGCCCTTAGGCTGCTGTTGCCGCACACAAGCTAAAGCTTGAACTCTAAACATGATTCTTGTGCCTTTTTATGGCCAATCATGCCTGGTTTTTCCGGTGCTTCGCGGTGCCTACGTTGACAATCGTTGAGGGCGAATTAGTGCTCGGAGTCGCAGCGTTACCAGCAACGTGTTGCTCGGAAGCGTCGCCAAACATCTTATTCGCACTCTTACGACGACCACGCAGCGCCGGCGTCTTCTTCATTTCTTCGCGATTCTGGTCCGGATTACCCGCGAAACCAGTCTGTTGCCCACGCGGCTTTGACGGAATCCCGGCCTTGTGCTGGTCCTTCTTCGCTGCCATTTTCACCCTCCCCGTTTTCGTTTCCCCAGCGACCACTTCAAAGCGATCGGTGTTATCAGTGTTGTAATAATGACCATGATAACAACTGCACCAAAAATCGCCGAGTTAATCACCGGCTGGCTCACGCCATTCGCCGCCGGCAACATCAGCGTTGCGCCGATGCCCGCGAAGATCAGACCAACCTCACCGCGCGGGATCATACCCAGACCAACTGCCAGCCTATTGGTGCCGCGCTCAACCACTCCCAGCGCGCAGATCTGTTTGCCAATGATTGCCGCGACAGTCAGTGCGAATGCCAGTCCGAGAATATCGACACGAGTGAATAGACGTAAATCAACTTTCAATCCCATCAACACAAAAAAGATAGGGACCAGCACGGTGCTCACCGGCTGTAACAGATCGTTGAGATCGCGCTCTTTTCGGCCACCAACCGGTTTGTAGTGCACTTCGTCGAGAATCAATCCTGCTGCAAATGCGCCGACGATCGGCGCGAGGCCGACTTTCGCCGCGGCCCACGCCATAAACAGGCAACACGCAATCGCGAGTGTCAGCAAAACACCTCGCGACTCGAGGCGGCCTGCGCCGCGAAGCATTCTGGGAAACAACAAGTGACCAAGCGCAATCGCTCCAATTAGAAATGCGAGCGATTTGAGCGCGATCAGTGCGACGTCCAGATACGATAGTGCGCCGCCAGTTCCGGCAGCTCGGATCGCTCCTGCTACTACCGCAAGAATCAACAATCCCAGCACGTCATCGATCACTGCCGCGCCCAAAACGATCCGCGCTTCACGCGTCGCCAGTTTGCCGAGATCTTTGAACACGCGCGCAGTGATACCGACACTCGTTGCGCAAAGAGTCGCACCAATAAAGATGTGAACTAAGCGAGGTTCGTCAGGTATGAAATAAGCAGAGACAGCCCAGCCGAGAAAAAACGGAGCAATCACACCGAGGACGGCAACCAGTAACGACGACCATCCAACCTCCACCATCTCCTTCAGGTCTGACTCGAGTCCCACTTCAAACAGCAGGATGATCACGCCGAGCTCGGCGAGTGCCGCGATGGTCGCGTTGGTCTTCAGTGGCTCGGCCAGGTTGAAACCGAATATCACCAGATTTCCGAGCACGATGCCGGCGAATAGCTCGCCCAGAACTGCGGGTTGCCGCGCGCGCTCAAAGATCTCGCCGCCCACTTTTGCCAGCACCAGCATGATGGCAACGCCGATCAGAACGGCAGGATCCAAACCGTGTGGGTCGGTACCAGTCGCGCCTTCTCCAGCCGCCAGCGCGGGGCGACTGGCAAAAATAAAAAACAGCCCGATATTGAGGGCCGTAAATGCGTAGCCGACTCGTTTCATTAGGGTTTTTCGGTAATGTGGGCCAATTATGGCATATCGTGAGAAATCCCGAGTACGATTTGTGGAGCTTTACAGGGTTGCGCCGGGAGAATGAGGTATCTATAATGCGCCCCACTTACAAGGCGCTCGCCCCGGCAGGTGGCGCCAACCAAGCTTAAAATATGGCTACTCCCATACGATGGAATCAACGTAGACGTGTCGCGCCTTATGGCGGTACCAAGCAACAAGACACGCCGTTGAAGTCTCTCGCCGTCAGCTTGACGCATGTTGCTCGCGCCGCACTGACCGAGCCGTACATGCTCAGCATCGAGCACGAGCGCATCCAGTTAAATCGCCTGCCGAAAGCCTTCGATGGCTTTCGCGTCGTCCAGCTTTCGGATATTCATCACGGGCCTTTTTCCAGCACTGAACAGATCGAGCGTGCGGTTGAAACGGCAAACCGGCTCCAGCCGGACATTATCGCGCTGACGGGCGACTACATCTCCAAGGAGCGGCATTACGCCGCGCCTTGCGCCGAGATGATGGGTCGTTTGAAGGCGAGATATGGGGTTTATGCCGTCCTCGGGAACCACGATCACTGGGTAGACGCGCCTTTGCTGACGGACCTTTTCCGCGCCGAGGGAATCACGGTCCTGATAAACGAGGGAATGCGCTTCGAAAAGGACGGTGCGGCATTCTGGCTCGCTGGTGTTGACGACACGATGGTGGGTCTTGAAGACATCTCGCTGGCGCTCGCCGGCTCCCGCGAAGACGAGATGAAGCTTCTGCTTGCACACAATCCGATTCTGCTGCGTCGAGCGGCGCGGGCGTCAGTTGACCTCGTGCTGAGCGGACACACGCACGGCGGCCAGGTCGCAATCAGGGGCGAGCGCAACGCTCCAAGCGGTGCCCGCAAACGCATGCTCAAAGGTCTCGGCCGCCTCGGCAATACGCAGATTTACGTTAATCGCGGTTTGGGAACGGTCGTGTTGCCCATCCGCTACGGATGCCCTCCTGAGATTTCGTTGCTCGAGCTCCGCAGTCGCTGAGCGACTTACTTTGTTTTGGTGCCTTTTTGTGGCCACCCTGCTTGAATGTCCTCCCGCATAGTTACCGTCCCGAATCTGCTAACCGTCTTCCGGATGGTTTTGATTCCGGTTTTTGTCTCGCTGCTTTTCTACCAACGCTTCATACTCGCCCTCGCGATTTTCATTCTCGCCGGAGTGACTGACGGCTTGGACGGCCTGCTCGCGCGTCGTTTCAACCAGAAATCGCAGCTTGGCACCATCCTCGATCCCATTGCCGACAAGCTGATGCTCGTCACGGCATTCGTGGTTTTGTCGATGCGGTCGGTATTCCCGCAGCCTCTGCCGTCGCATCTTCCGGTTCCTTTCTGGGTGACTGTCGCTGTAATCAGTCGCGACGTTTTCATCCTAGTGGGCGCGGCGGCAATCAACCTCGTCACGGGATTCCGTGGTTTTCGCCCATCAATGCTGGGCAAAATCAACACGACCGTCCAAATCTTCGCAATCGCCGCGATCATGTTCGCCGCCAGCGTCCCCTACGGCTCTGGCTGGTACCTTCCGACCATCTACACCACAGTTTTCGCCCTCTCCGTCCTCTCCGGCGCCCACTACGTCTTCTTCGTCTCCAAACTCGTCAACGAAGACCGCCGTTCCGAAGTAGACACACTCAAATAAAGTGGTAATTATCTACTTGACGCGGAACTCTATGAGGGGTAGTGTGAGAATGTACGGATTAGCTAAGGATTTTACTCGATTTCTGTTTGGAGATCGTGCGCGCCCTGTTACCCTT
>DATHTI010000029.1:0-5528 GCA_035463335.1 Pyrinomonadaceae bacterium
TGCGGTATGCACCCACGCAGGCGCGCCTTCACCACCACGGCCATCATGTTTATAAGGACTGATATCGATAAGCGTCGTCGTATTTCCGTGATACGCGTGCTCGAGCACGATCATATCGCGCGCTTTCGTGTGCGCACGTGCAAGGCGAATGGCGAGCTCGTTCGCCTCGCTGCCTGAGTTGACGAAGAAGCAAACACTCAGCGACCCAGGTAACGTAGCCGTGAGTTTCTCCGCATACTCAAGAATCAGATCACCGAGATAACGCGTATTCGTATTCAACAACTCCATCTGTCGCTGCCCGGCCGCAACGACTTTCGGATGACAATGCCCGACATGCGCGACGTTGTTATACGCATCGAGATACTGCCGCCCTTCGTCGTCAAACAGATACTGCATCGACCCGCGCACGATATGTAACGGCCGAGTATAAGCAACACTCAGATTCCCTCCGAGAAGGGCTCTGCGCCTCTCCATCAATCGATCAATCAGTGTATTCATCCGTGAAAACCCCGTGGCAAGCTTTTTTAATCGCCTCCTGACTGATCGCCAGATATTCGTTCTCAGGCTGCTGTCGAATCTGATGTGCCGCGATACAAACACTCATCGCCAGTCTCAACCGCACTAAGGGCCACAACGCCTCTCTTTCATCATCAAGCAATCCAAACTCGCTCGTGTACCCGGCTATCACGTCACGCGGATCACCTTCACCCAACACAACGTACGCGAGCGCGATTGCAAGATCGCCAACCGTGTAGCTGTAAATCGTGTCTCCGAAATCGATCAACCCCGAGACAGTCATGCTACCGGGATCGACGAGCACGTTGTAATCGTTCGCGTCGCCGTGAATCACACTTTTTCGCAACTCTGTTTCCGGCTCAAACCTGCACTTTAAAACCAGCTCACGCAAAACGGGGTCTTCGATCAGCGGCGCATACTCCTTCACGATCCGGTTTCCGTTCGCGAGGTCCCAATGAAAATCGCGGTGCACGGCCGGATGATCGAAGCCGGCAAGCGCACGCGAAAGTTGTCCGAGCTTTTGGCCGAGGTCGTGCAAGAGTCCCGGCGTGTGCGGCTTGATCTCCGCCAGCGGGACGCCCGGAATATACGAAACGACGCGCGCTAATTGTCCTTCGTATTCATCGATCTCGACTATCACGCGCGGGCAAAATGGAACGCGCTCTGACAAATAATTCAGGACCGCATTCTGCGCCTCAAGAAATGAGCGCGACTCCGATGGATTTGATATCTTGAGAACGAACTGCCGGCCTGAATGATCAGTCAATAAAAAGTTTTGATCGCGCTCGCTCGGTAACTGACGCGCGCTCTCGATCTGTTTCAGAAACTTGTCCACGGATTTCATCGATTACACAGATTAGACCAAATCAGTGTAATCTGCGTAATCTGCGGATAGGAGGATGACAATGTTTCGCTGCGGCTTGCTCGTGCTGGTAACTCTCTCTGCGCTCACCGTTCCCGTTCGTTCGCAATCAAACGTTGACCCGGCATTCTTCAACGGACTTCACTACCGCCTCGTTGGTCCAGCGCGCGGCGGACGTGTAACAACTGTGACCGGTGTTCCTTCACAACCGAAGACGTTCTACATGGGCGTCGCGAGCGGCGGTTTGTTCAAGACGACTGACAACGGCGCAACGTGGACGCCCATCACGGACGGTAAGGTGCCGCTCGGCTCGACCGGAGCCGTCGCTGTTGCTGATAGCGATCCGAATGTGATCTATCTCGGCACTGGCTCTGACGGCGTGCGCAGCAACGTCTCGACCGGTCGCGGCATGTATAAATCAACCGACGGCGGACAAACGTGGAAGTTCACCGGCCTTTACAACGCCGGACAGATCGGCGCGGTCCGCATTCATCCCACGAACCCGGACATCGTCTGGGTCGCAGCTAACGGAGACGTCTTCAAATCAAACAACGAGCGCGGTGTCTTTAAAACCACTGACGGCGGGCAGACGTGGCGCAAAGTGTTGTTTATCTCTGATGCTGTCGGCGCGATGGACGTCGAGCTGCAACCAAACAATCCGAGCGTTGTTTACGCGTGGATGTCGCGGCTCGAGCGCAAGCCGTGGACGATTATTAGCGGCGGGCGCGAAGGCGGTTTCTACAAAAGCACTGACGGTGGCGAGCATTTCACGAAGATCGCGAACGGCCTGCCGAACGAGCTGATCGGCAAAGGCAATCTCGCGGTTACGAATGCAAATCCCAATCGAATCTATGCACTCATCGAAGCCAAACCCGGCGGCGGCTTCTATCGTTCTGAAGATGCTGGTCAAACGTGGGCGCTGATCAATTCGCAGGGAGCGCTGATCCAACGACCGTTTTACTACACGACAGTTGGCGCCGATCCTTCAAACGCAGACGTGGTGTATGCGGGCGCTGAAGGCTTCTTCAAATCAACTGACGCGGGCAAGACGTTCACACCGTTTCGCACGCCGCACGGCGACAATCACGACATCTGGATCAATCCCAAAGACAGCCAGATCATGGTCCAGGCGAACGACGGCGGCGCGAATGTTTCGACTGACGGCGGGCGCACGTGGTCGTCGCAAATGAACCAGCCGACCGCAGAGATCTACGGCATCTGGGTCGATAATCAGTTTCCGTACAAGCTCTACGGCGCACAGCAGGACAACACGACGCTGATCATCTCGAGCCAGGCCCAGCCGTTTTCGACAAACGACTGGCGCACTGGTCCAGGTTGTGAAACTGGTCCAATCATGCCGCATCCGTCGAATCCCGAAATTGTTTACGGCTCGTGTAAAGGTCAGTACGGCGTGATGAATCTGAAGACGGGTCAGGAGAAGAGCTACTGGATTGGCGGCCAGTCGTTATATGGCAATCCCGCGAGCGAGCTGATCTATCGCATGCAGCGCGTGTCGCCGATGGCAACGTCGCCGCACGATCCGGAGGTGCTCTACTACGGTTCGCAGTATGTGCATCGCACGCGTGACAAAGGCGTGACGTGGGAAAAGATCTCGCCGGATCTGACTGCGCGTCCGGCATGTTGCCAGGGCGTGAGTGGCGAACCGATCACGCGCGATGTTACTGGCGAAGAGTTTTACAGCACTTTATATGCGATCGCTGAGTCGCCACTCGAAAAGGGCGTAATCTGGACGGGCGCGAATGATGGGCCGTTTTACGTCACGCGCGACAATGGCAAGAAGTGGACGAACGTGACGCCAAAAGATATCCCGCCGGGCGGGCGCGTACAGTTCATCGAAGCGTCGCCGCATCGCAAAGGTTCTGCTTACTACGCTGTCTATCGCTACCTGCTTGGCGACTACGAGCCCTATATCTACCTCACCAACGATTACGGTAACTCATGGACCAGGATGACTACCGGACACAATGGCATTCCCGCGGATTGGCCCACGCGCGGTGTGCGTGAGGACCCGGATCGCGAGGGTTTGCTTTACGCGGGCACCGAGTTTGGCATGTTCATCTCGTTTGACAACGGTTCACACTGGCAGCCGTTTCAGTTGAACTTACCAAACGTGCCGGTTACCGACATCAAGGTTCATCACAAAGATCTGGTTGTCTCGACGCAAGGCCGGGCGATCTGGATTCTCGACAATCTGACGTCGCTGCACCAGCTCAAGTCGCAGATGAAGACGTCGGATGTCACGTTGTTCAAACCGCGTGATGGATATCGCACGCGTGTTGGTCCTACTGTGCTTGGTCCAGTGGTTGAATACTATCTTCCTTCTGTGCCGGGTGATGCTGTTGTGATCGAGATTCTCGACCCGAAGGGCGCAGTGCTCAATTCTTACAATAGCGAAACGCCTGCACCGCGTGGTGGTCGTGGTAATCAGGGCGCTGCAATGCCGGGTGTCGGTGGTGCCGGGCCGGAGTCAGATCCTGATGCCGCGCCGGTACGACGTTTCGCGCCACCGCCGCGAGTCACCAAAACAGCGGGCATCAATCGCTTTGCCTGGGACGTGCGAAACCAGGCCGGTGTTACGCTGCCGCCGGGCCAGTATCAAGTGAGATTAAAAACCGGCGCGGTGAGTCAAACGCAAACAGTAAATGTGCTGATCGATCCGCGAGTTGCTGCCGATGGTGTGACGGTTTCTGACTTGCAGGAGCAGTTTGAGCACAACATGCGCATGCGTGAGCTGGTGAGCAGCGTCAATCAGCTCGTGACGCGCGTGCGTGAAGCTGTCGGCAAGTCGCCGAACGATGGAAAGTTACTTGCGCTCGCGGCGAAGTTGTTGACCGAGCCCGTGCGCTACGGCAAACCTGGTCTTCAGGCGCACATCACGTATCTCGCGAGCATGACGGCCAACGTGGACCAGAAGATCGGCCGCGACGCGATTGAGCGTTATCAGGTTTTGAAGAAAGAGTTTGACGCTCTCCGCGCCGAAGCTGAACAGGTGATGGGAGCCACGGAGCAACACAGATAAATCTGGATCTCTGTCCGTGTTATCTGTGGGTTAAAGTAACTTGCCGAGCGCGTAAGGCAGCATCTTGCGCCACCACGGCCAATCGTGGTCCACGTCAGGTCCCCAGAGATCTAGCGTGTGTGGAATGCCTTTGGAGTTGAGAATGTCAGAAAGCGCGCGGCTGCGATCCGGCGCTTCGTAGTTTCCCTGCCCTGACATGATCAGGATCGCGTCGGCCTTACGAAGCAGCGGCAGGTAGTGATCGTCGTTTAGATTCGAGAGATAGTCGACTGGATTATTGAAGTAGACGTTGTCGTCGTAGTGTCCTTTTAAATAGGAGCGCACGTCGTAGCTGCCGCTCATCGCGATGACGCCGCGAAAGACGTCAGGGTGTTTGAAGTAAGCATTCGCTGAAAGAAACGCGCCGAGACTCGCGCCGGTTGTTAGTGGCCGGTTCTCGCCGTCGCCGCAATCTTTGCGAATCAACGGCAACACTTCGTCAGTGATGTAGCGATCGTAGCGCGTGAGCAGCTCGGCCTTGAGATGCGGCGGCATCTGCTCGTTGAGAAGGCTGTAGCGATTGACGCTATTGATGGAGTACGCGCGCAGTTTGCCGGCTTCGATAAACGACTTGATGGCGTCGACTAGGTAGAAGCGTTCATATTCGAGGTAGTCGGCGGCTGCGGTTGGGAACATGAGCAGCGGCGGCCCTGCGTGACCGTAGGCGACGAGGGGCATTTCCATGTTCAGGTTGGGGCTGTACCAGGCGGTTGTGCGGCGTTCCATTTCGGACCTTTCGTTAGGGGATCAGGGCTGGAGATATTCTCGCAGATTGTGGTGAAGCGCAAGTTTAGGGGGATATGAGGCTGTGTCTGGGTTGCGGTTGATTTTGGCGAAAGCCATTTGGTATAAGAACTGCGCCACCAAATACTCCGCAGTAGCTCAATGGCAGAGCATTCGGCTGTTAACCGAAGGGTTGTAGGTTCGAGTCCTACCTGCGGAGCCATGAATTCCTAGCAAATCAATGAAAAAGGTCACTCGCTTGAGTGGCCCTTAGTCGTTTGTGCCGTTTTTTGTGCCAAACGGTCTAGTTAATCAGTTCCACAGCGGTTTGAGGTTTCACAAACGACG
>DATHTI010000030.1:0-10961 GCA_035463335.1 Pyrinomonadaceae bacterium
ACCGTTCGAAGCCGGACTGTAACCTCATGACAGAACAGCTTGATTTTTTGTACCTCGCCAAGGTCACCCGCAAAGACGCGGAGGTGGCCTATCGCTTTCACGAAAGAATGGCTGCCAATCCCGACTCTCACCTATGGGCCAGGCCCGAACATCAAATCAAAGAGCTAGTCGACGACGGCTGTGTGTTCGGAGCCTGGATCGGAACGGACAGGAAACTTGTCGCCCTTTGCTACGTCGCTTTATCCGACAATGAAGAGAACTGGGAAATCGGCGGCATGGCCGTCGACGATACTGTGAAGCGACGTAGAATCGGGACCGTTCTTTTGCAGTTTGCTCTCGCTTACATGATCGTCCAGGAAAAGCCCTGGACGAACAGTCAAAGATTTTTAGCGCATGTACACGAGAGCAACCAGGATCCACGCGCCATGATGGAAAAACTCGGGTTTCAATATGTTGGACCGGTTGAAGTCTCCGAGTGCGAGAATCCTCCGAAGTGGATGAAGCGAAATGCCGCAGGCAAGATTATCGGAGACCAGTATGAGTTTCCGCCGCCATCATCAAAACGCATTGTCGCTTGGTTCGATGAGGAGCTGGACCAGTACATGAAAGAAGTGAACGTGGAATTTGGCCTTGGCTACGCCTACAATCTGGATGACTTTAAGTCGGACCTGCGGGAAATCAGCGAAGCGTATTGAATTGTCCTTGCTAAGTCGTCAACAGCATTTCAGATTTAAGGATGTATCTTGAAATCCTGTCATCCTGTCTATTACTTCATCAACTACCACGCTCCACTTCCCTTCCTCGCGCTGCCGGAAGAGACGCATCGTGGGATACCAGGGTGAGTCGTGGCGGTCGAGCATCCAGCGCCAGTCGGATTCGAATGGAAGAAGTGTCCAGGTATTCACGCCGAGGGCGCCCGCAAGGTGAGCCGTCATCGTATCGACCGAGATGACCAGATCGAGCGCGCGCATCAGGCGCGCGTCGTCGAGTGGATTGTCGCCGCCTGAAAGCGAGCCCAAGGAGCCGTCCCAACCGGCGCGCGCAGCATCGCGTTGCAGAATGTGCCACTCGATCCCAGCCACCTGCGCCAGTCGTTTCAGCTCTGAAAAAGGAATCGAGCGACGATTGTCCCAATCACCTGACTGCCAGATCAGCCCGACCCGCAATAATCCATTCCGCGATAGCGATACAGGTTCTACAAAGATGTATGGCACGTCCGCAGGAACAGTCGCGAGTGTCGTGCGAAAGAGATAAGGCAGCTCGTTGAGCTCGAGATCGACTTCGTATTCAACTTCCGGCGAGCCGTCGTGTAGCGGCAACAGTCGATCTATTCCGCGAACGCTTTGCAGCAATGGGATCAAAGATGGCTGCACCCAAACGATCACCTCCGCGGCGATCGCTTTCAATAACGGTGTGTAACGGATGAACTGAATCGTGTCGCCAAGCCCGTGATAGCAGCGCACTAGAACTCGTTTACCAACGACTGGCGTGCCATCCCAGACGCTCTGAAACCAACGCGGCAGATTGGTTTGATCTTTTTCCCTCTGCAACAGTGCATCGCTGATGCTCCACGCAGTCGTGAAGTCGCCGCGACGCATCGCGTCTAACCATGATGAATTCAGATCGTCGTCAGTCATCGCCTGCATGTAATTAAAAACATTTACAAGATCAACTTACTCTTAATCGTTTCGAATTTCTTGTTTTCTTCGCATGGTACGCGAGCGAACCGAAGGTACATAGATGCAAGCGTACAGTTCGGGACTCCAAAAAATTCCGTCTGCTGTTTCTGCCTGGAGGAGTGGTGCGCGAAAGCAGCGAAACACGTTGGCAGGAGAATCGATTGTTAGCCGCGCTTCCTGAAAAGGAGCGCGCGCGCCTCATTCCGCAACTCGAAATCCTCACGCTCTTCGCAAAAGAAACGATTTACGAAACCGGCGAAGAGATGAACTACATCTACTTCCCACTCGATTGCATCGTCGTTTTGATCAGCTCAGTCGAATCGAAAGCGACGGTCGAAGTCGGATTGATCGGCAACGAAGGACTGGTCGGCGCGCAAATTCTCATGGGCGCCAAGCATTCCAACAGCCAGGCACTCATACTCACGGAAGGCAAAGCACTTCGTCTGCCGGCGGCGATCGTCAGGAAAGAGGCAAAGCGCAGTGGCCGCATGCGCGAAATCATGCTCACGTATGCCAACGCTCTGCTCGCACAAAGCGCGCGACTCGCCGCGTGTCATCGTTATCACACACCGCAGGCACGACTCGCTCGTGTGTTGTTGATGATCGACGATCGACTGCAAACTGCCGAGGTCCACATCACCCAGGATTTACTCGCGCGCTTACTCGGCACACGACGCGCCACCGTCACACAAGCCGCAAATCAATTGCAGGACAACAAACTCATCGAATCCCTGCGCGGACGCATAAGAATTCTCGATCGTAAAGAGCTCGAGAAAGTCGCTTGTAGTTGCTACGCAATCATTACTGCACAACAGGACGCCGAGCAGTGAGCATCCGCAACTCTAACAAATTCTTCACGGTACTTACTTTTCTCAGATTCAAGTACGCTGCCGTACCGAAAACACGATCAGTGACATGTACTTTCCTGACCTCGGACTGATCTCAACAGTACGACATTGAGCAAGGGGGCAACATGACAAGGGGAAAAACGAACGGGGCGACCAATGGCAACGGTCGTCACAAAAGCACACCCGCACTAATTCCCACACCTGTCAGTAAAAATGGAAAATCGAAACCAATCCTGATCACCGGCGGCGCTGGTTTCGTTGGTTCCAACCTCGCGCATCGCCTTCTTTCCAATGGACATCGAGTGCGTTTGCTCGACAACCTTTCACGCGCCGGCGTTGAGCGCAATCTCCGCTGGCTAATCGAAACTCATGGTGACCTCGTCGATATAGAAGTACCCGACGTCCGCAATCTCTCCGTCGTCAAACAGGCTGTAAAAGACGCGTCGCAAGTCTTTCATTTCGCGGCGCAGGTGGCGGTGACGTCAAGCCTCGTCGATCCCATCGAAGACTTCGAGATCAACGCGCGCGGCACACTGAATCTTTTGGAGGCAGTTCGCGCGGCAGCCAATCCGCCGCCGCTCGTCTTTACTTCGACAAACAAGGTCTACGGCAATCTCGCTGATCTCGAGTTTGACAAACAACACACGAGGTACGCTCCGGTAGACGAGACGATCCGCGCGCGCGGAATCAATGAGGACCGGCCACTCGATTTCCATAGTCCTTATGGCTGCTCGAAAGGCGCGGCCGATCAGTACGTGATTGATTACGCGCGCACGTTTCGAATGCCCGCACTCGTCTTTCGCATGAGCTGCATTTACGGGCCACACCAGTACGGCAACGAGGATCAAGGGTGGGTTGCGCACTTCGTGATTCGATCGATGTTGGGCAAACCGATCACGATCTACGGCGACGGCATGCAGGTGCGCGACATTTTGTTCATCGACGATCTGGTTGACGCCTTTCTGCTGGCGCAACAGCACATGAAAAAACTTGCGGGGAATGCTTTCAACATCGGCGGCGGTCCAGCGAACAGTATCAGCCTGCTGGACTTACTCGACCTACTGGCAGAGCTTCATGGTGGCGATGTGTCTGTCCGTTTCGAAGACTGGCGAGCGGCGGACCAGCGCTACTACGTTGCGGATACGAGTAAGTTCAGCGGGCTGACTGGATGGCAACCACGCGTACCGGTCCATGAAGGCGTGCGGCGACTGTATGAGTGGCTTCGAACGGGAGACGACCAGTTCTCCGCGGAGCCACTCCGCGTCGCGAACTTACCGCCGGTTAAATCAATCGCAGCAGCAAAATTCTAAGCGGAGCACGCCGAAGTGCAGTCAGTGAGAACAGTTAAGACAGCGCCTTCGTCACGCGCTGTGCCGGGATATGCGGCTGTGATTTCAGCGCCGCGTCGCATCGATGTGCGCTACGTCGAGTTTCGTGCGCCTGCTGCAGGTGAAGTTCGCGTGAAGATCGAAGGCTGCGGCGTTTGCGCTTCGAACCTCGAGCTGTGGCAGGGGAAGCCGTGGTTTAAGTATCCGGTCGAGCCGGGTGCACCGGGTCACGAAGCGTGGGGGCGGATTGATGCTGTTAGTGAGGATGTGACTGAGATCGCGGTTGGTGATCGAGTGGCGCTGCTTTCGTCACACGCATTCGCGGAATACGACTTTGCGAATAGCGCTGAGGTTGTTCGACTGCCAGCAGCGCTGGATGGGGAGCCGTTTCCGGCTGAGCCGCTCGGGTGTGCAGTGAACATCTTCAAGCGCGCGAACATTCGTCGTGGAGAAACTGTTGCGATCGTTGGTGTTGGTTTTCTCGGAACGCTCGTGACGCAGCTCGCGACAAATGCTGGCGCTCGCGTGCTCGCACTTTCGCACAGACGTTCGTCACACAAGCTTGCGCGCGAGTTTGGTGCATCAGCGACGATCGAGATTCACGACAGGCAACAGGCCGTGCAGCGCGTGACTGAGTTAACTGGCGGCCGCGGTTGTGAATGCGTGATCGAAGCCGCAGGTAAACAACAGTCACTCGACCTCGCCAGCGAGCTCACGAGCGAGCGTGGCCGGCTCGTGATCGCCGGATATCACCAGGATGGCCCAAGACAGGTAAACATGCAGCTATGGAACTGGCGCGGGCTCGACGTTATCAACGCCCACGAGCGCGATCCCACCGTGTACGTCGCGGGAATGCGCGAAGCGATTGCGGCGGTCCAGGCCAGTGTTCTCAATCCGCGGCCGCTCTACACGCATACGTTCAAGCTCGCGGAGTTGTCGCAGGCTTTCAACGCAATTGAGCGTTCTCCTGAAGGGTTTGTGAAGGCGTTGGTCACGTTATGAGCAGAGCAGCGAGGCAGATCAGTGTTGAATCAGCGTCGCGCCGGCCGCGTCTGGGTTTTGTTGGGCTCGGTTGGATTGGAAGGAACCGGCTCCAGTCGGTTGCTGAGGCGGGCGTGGCGGAGATCGCTGCGATTCATGACGTGCAGTCCTCGTCAGTTGAGGAAGCGCAGAAGTTGTCGGGCGATGCGATTCCGTTTACTTCGCTTGAGGAGTTGCTGAATCACGAGCTTGATGGGGTCGTGATTGCTACGCCGAATTGTTTTCACGCGGAGCAGTCAATTGCGGCACTCGAACGCGGGATTGCAGTGTTCTGTCAGAAGCCGCTTGGGCGAGATGGGCGAGAGACGCTGGCGATTGTCGATGCAGCGCGCAAGGCAGACCGTCTGCTGGGAGTTGATCTGTCGTATCGCACGATACCAGCGATGCGAGCGGTGAGTGATTTGGTTGCGAGTGGCTCGTTGGGGAAGGTGTTTGCTGTCGATGCGAGGTTTTTTAACGGCTATGGACCTGACAAAGCGTGGTTTCGTGATTACTCACTTTCAGGCGGCGGCTGTGTTCTCGATCTCGGATCGCACTTGCTTGATCTCGCGCTGAGGCCGCTCGGGTTTCCGCGCGTGACACGAGTGCAAAGCACGTTGTTTGCGAAGGGGGAGCCGTGGGCAACCGGCGTTGTTGAAGACTACGGCGTGGCGACGATCGAGACCGAAGATGCGACCGTGATTAATCTCAGTTGTTGCTGGGATTTGAGCATCGGTCGCGACGCGGATATTGAGATTGCGTTTTTTGGGACGCGCGGCGGGGCGAGGCTGCGGAATGTGAATGGATCTTTTTACGACTTCGTCGGAGAGAGATTTAGTGGGACGAAGACTGAGATGCTCGGCAGTCCTGAAGATGCGGGCTGGCAGTGGGGCGCGTTGGCGACCATTGAATGGATCAAAAAGCTGGGTGTTGATGGAAGTTTTGATCCAGATGCGGAACGGCTCGTTTTGTTAGCTGAAGTGATTGATGGTGTTTATGGACGGTGAGTCAGTCTGCAGAGGCGGAGCACGATGAGAATTCTCATGACAACGGACACTGTTGGCGGTGTCTGGACCTATGCGCTCGAATTAACACGCGCGCTGCAACCGTACGACGTCGAAGTGTTGCTTGCCATCATGGGTCCATCACTGAGCACATCGCAGCGTGACGATGCTCGCAGTCTCCCCAACCTCTCTCTCTTCAAAAGCAATTACAAGCTCGAGTGGATGCCCGAATGCTGGGCCGACGTCAAACGCGCCGGCGACTGGCTGCTGCATCTTGAAAATCGACTGCAACCAGATCTGATCCATCTCAACGGCTACGCGCACGCGAACCTGCCGTGGAAAAATCCGACACTCGTCGCCGGCCACTCGTGTGTCTTTTCGTGGTGGCAAGCAGTTAAAGGCGATACACCGCCTAATGAATGGCAGCGTTACAAAACCGAAGTGCAAAGCGGACTACGCGCAGCGGACCTCGTCGTTACACCGAGCGCCGCGATGCTCCACGCGCTGAACACTCACTACGGACCAATCAGCAACGCGCGCGTCATTCACAACGGACGAGACCCGGAGAACTTCAAACCACGACAAAAGCGCAAGTTTATTCTGTCAGCGGGACGTTTGTGGGACGAGGCAAAGAACATCGAGCGTGTGGCAGAGGTGGCTTGCGAGTTGCCGTGGCCTGTGCTCGTTGCTGGTGATTTTCAACATCCTGATCAAGCACATCAAAGTTTCGTCGCGAGAGAATGCCGCTGGCTCGGCTCACTCTCCGAGTCACAGCTCCGACGCTGGTTCGCCGCCTCATCGATCTATGCACTGCCCGCGCTTTACGAGCCATTTGGTTACACACCGCTCGAAGCTGCGTTGTCAGGTTGTGCTCTCGTGCTGGGCGATATCGAGTCGTTGCGTGAGATCTGGAACGACGCCGCCGTGTTCGTCGATCCGCATGACGGCAACGCGCTGAAACACGAGCTACGCGCACTCATTGATGATCCGCGGCGCCGCGAAGAGATGTCGCAACGCGCTCACGAAAGAGCACTGGAGTTCACAAGTGCTCGCATGGGCCAGGGCTATTTCGCGGCGTATGAAGAGTTGTTGGCGACAAAAGCGATCGAGGAACAGGAGGCGCTCGCGCAGTGCGCATAGTCCTCTTCTACCAATCCCTGATCTCGGACTGGAACCACGGCAACGCGCATTTTCTGCGCGGCATTGCGTCCGAGTTGCTGGCGCGCGGGCATGAGGTCGAGGTGTACGAACCGCGTGATTCGTGGAGTGTGCAGAACCTGGTGGCAGAGCATGGTCGTGAGCCACTGGTTAACTTTCAAAACACGTTTCCACACCTCAAGAGCCATCGTTACGACTGTAGGGGCGGCCCTTCGTGGCCGCCCCAGGTTGATGAAAAGGCGCCGGCCATCCCACGCAGGGGCGGCCACGGAGGGCCGCTCCTACAATTAAACCTCGATGACGCTCTTGAAAACGCGCAGCTCGTGATTGTCCATGAGTGGAACGAGCCGGAGTTGATCGAACGCATCGGTGAATATCGTCGCATTAACGGAAACTTTGTCCTGCTCTTTCACGACACACACCATCGAATGGCCGGGCAGGTGACGCTTCCCTTCAGCTTGAAGGACTACGATGGCGTGCTTGCCTACGGCCAAGTCCTCAACGACATGTACATGAGGAACGGTTGGACCAAACGTGCCTGGACGTGGCACGAAGCTGCCGACGTGCGTATCTTTCACCCGCTCCCGAAAATTCCACGCACACTCGATCTCGTTTGGATCGGGAACTGGGGTGACGACGAACGCACCGCGGAGCTCCACGAATTTCTCGTGCAACCAGTGAAGGATTTGCAGTTGAACGCGGAAGTCTACGGCGTCAGGTATCCGCCCGAAGCAATCGCAGAGCTTGAAAGCGCGGGCATTCGCTATCGTGGCTGGTTGCCAAACTACAAAGTGCCGGAAGCGTTCGCGAGCGCGCGCGTGACGCTGCACATCCCGCGGCGCCCGTACGTCAAAGAGCTGCCCGGTATTCCGACGATTCGTCCATTCGAAGCGCTGGCTTGCGGCATTCCACTCATCTGCTCGCCCTGGCACGACACAGAACATCTCTTCACCCCCGGAAAAGATTTTCTCATCGCGCGCAATGGCGACGAGATGAAGCAGTTCATTAATAAAGTATTGAGCGAGCCGGTGTTTGCTGAAGAGCTCGCGATCAACGGTCTGGCTACGATTAAGCAACGACACACTTGCGGGCATCGTGTCGACGAGTTGCTCGAGATCTACGCGGAGATCGTTACAGAAACTCGTGAAATGGTGGCAACGATATGAATATCGCGTTTTTTGGTTCGAGTCTGGTGTCGGCGTACTGGAACGGTGCGGCGACTTACTATCGCGGCATCATTCGCGCACTGCACAACCTCGGTCATCAAGTCACCTTTTACGAACCGGACGCTTACGATCGACAAAAAAATCGTGACATTCCCGATCCTGATTGGGCGCGCGTGGTGGTCTACACCGCAGAGGAACGCGGCGTCATGCGTGCACTCGAAGCGGCGCGCGGCGCTGACATGCTCGTGAAGACGAGCGGTGTCGGTGTTTACGACGAGCTGCTCGAAGCGGCAATTCTCGCTATCAAAAGACCACATACGATAACGGTCTTCTGGGACGTCGATGCGCCCGCGACACTGGATCGCGTCGAAGCCGATCGTTGTGATCCGTTTCTCGAGCTGATACCGCGCTACGATCTGATTCTCACGTATGGCGGTGGCGATCCGGTCGTCAGGGGTTACAAGGCGCGGGGCGCACGTGACTGCGTGCCGATCTACAACGCGCTCGACACGCACACGCATCATCCCGTGCCCGCCGAGGATCGGTTCAAGTGTGATCTTGCGTTGCTGGCGAATCGATTGCCCGACCGCGAAACGCGTATTGAGAAGTTCTTTCTTGCGGCGGCCGAAGCGCTTCCGGATTTTAAGTTCATGCTCGGCGGCAGTGGCTGGAGCGACAAGCCAATGCCTGCGAATGTGAATTATGTGGGTCATGTCTACACGCGCGATCACAATGCATTCAACTGCTCCGCGCGCGCGGTGCTCAACGTGAATCGCGACAGCATGGCCAGTTACGGGTTTTCACCGCCGACACGCATCTTCGAAGCGGCTGGAGCGGCGGCATGTTTGATCACCGATGCGTGGGAAGGCATCGAGATGTTTCTCGTGCCCGATCGTGAAGTCCTCGTGGCACATGATGCTGACGATGTCGTGCGTCATTTGCGAGAGTTGGATGAGAAGAGAGCAAGAAAGATTGGCGAGGCGGCGTTGGAACGTGTGCTTGCAGAACACACGTACGATCATCGCGCGTTGCAGCTTCAGGCGCTGCTTGAAGGACGCGAGGCGGCTGTTTCAGTTGCCGGACGGGTGGCCACGGAGGGCCACCCCTACAGCACGAAACACAACGCACAATCTATATGAGCAAGCCTTTGGATATCGTTATCTTAGGATTGTCGATCACCTCTTCGTGGGGCAACGGTCATGCGACGACGTTTCGCGCGCTTGTTCGTGCGCTCAGCGCGCGCGGGCACAACGTCTGTTTTCTCGAACGCGATGTGCCGTGGTACGCCGAGCATCGCGACATGCCAAATCCGCCGTACGGCCTCACTCAACTGTACAAATCCGTCGCCGAGCTGAAGCGAAGATTCGCAGACAAAGTGATGCATGCTGATCTGTGTGTCGTCGGCTCTTACGTTCCCGATGGTGTCGCGATTGGCGATTGGGTGCTGCGGACGTGTCGCGGCGTGAAAGCGTTTTACGACATCGACACGCCCATCACGGTTGCGAAGCTTGCGGCAGGTGACGCTGAGTACGTCACCGCGCGGCTGATTCGTCGTTACGATCTTTACCTGTCGTTCGCCGGAGGTCCGTTGCTCAGGAAGATCGAGAAAGAATTCGGATCGCCGATGGCGCGCGCGTTGTACTGCTCCGTCGATCCAAAGCTCTATTTCCCTGAAGAGTGCAGATCGAAGTGGGACCTCGGCTACATGGGCACGTACAGCGACGATCGCCAGCCATCACTCGACCAGCTTTTAATTGAACCGGCAAGGCGCGCGCCGAAATTGAAGACGGTCGTCGCCGGGCCGATGTATCCAAAGGAAATTTCCTGGCCCGCGAACGTCGAGAGAATCGAACACCTCCCGCCCGCGTCGCATCGTCGTTTTTATAACTCGCAGCGGTTCACACTGAACCTGACGCGCGCCGACATGCGTAACGCGGGCTACTCGCCGAGTGTTCGCATCTTCGAAGCAGCCGCGTGCGGCACGCCGATCATCAGCGACAACTGGCCCGGTCTTGAAACGTTCTTCGAGCTTGAAAAAGAGATCCTGACAGCGTCTTCTGCGCAAGACGTCCTGACGTATCTCAACGATATTTCGCCAAAGGATCGACGTGCGATGGGTGAGCGCGCGCGACTGCGTGTGCTTGCAAGTCACACGTCAGAACAAAGAGCTATCGAGCTCGAGAGTTACGTCGCGGAAGTGACCCAAACAGCAGCGACGACCCAGCTCAACACGCAACCGGCGGGAGCAATGGCATGACGACCTTCTTTCTCATCAGGCATGCAGCCTGCGGTGGCCTGGGCCAAAAGCTCTGGGGCCGCACGCCAGGCATTTGCCTGAACGAGAAAGGCGAGATGCAGGCGCAACATCTCGCCGATCGTTTCGAGAACATAAAGCTAGATGCGATCTACAGCAGCCCGCTGGAGCGTGCACTGCAAACGGCTGATATCGTCGCGCGTAACGCAAAACTCGAGGTGATAAAAAGTGCTGCTGCAAACGAGATCAACTTCGGCGAGTGGACGGGCAAAACGTTCGACGAGCTTTCCAATGATGAACAGTGGCGCCGTTTCAACAGCCACCGCAGCATGACGATGATTCCCGGTGGCGAGTCGTTTCTCGAGGTGCAAACCCGGATTGTTAAAGAGATCGAGGAGCTGACAGCTCAATATGCCAAAGGCCAGGTGGCGATCGTTTCGCATGCCGACGTCATTCGCGCAGCAGTGGCGTATTTCGCAGCGACCCCGATAGACATGATCCTAC
>DATHTI010000031.1:0-5802 GCA_035463335.1 Pyrinomonadaceae bacterium
GCAACACGTTCATCGATCGCAATCGCGTCGGCGCGGCGGGTGCGAGCTATGGTGGCTACATGGTCAACTGGATCCTCGGTCACAACAACGATCCGCGGTTCCGCTTCAAAGTGCTCGTATCGCACGACGGTGTTTACAACCTCGAGAGCATGTACGGTACGACAGAAGAGTTGTGGTTTCCGGAGTGGGAGTTTAAAGGGACGCCGTGGACCAATCCGGCGCAGTACACGCGCTGGTCACCGCACAAGTTCGTCCAAAACTTCAATACGCCGATACTTATCATTCATGGTGAGCTGGACTACCGCGTACCGATCGGCGAAGGCATGCAGTTGTTCACTGCGGTGCAGCGCAAAGGCATCGACTCCAAGATCCTGATCTTCCCGGACGAGGGCCACTGGGTCCTGAAGCCCCAAAACTCCCAGCTCTGGTTCCACACTGTGCTGGACTGGCTGGATAAATATCTGCAACCGCAATCAGCCACGGATTAACACAGATTTTCAAGACACGGATTTAAATCCGCGCTTTTGTCCGCGTAAATCTGTGGCTACTCTGGTCTTTCGGGTGGGGGCGCGACGGCGACGAAGTCTTCGACGAAGCGGTGGCCGTAGTTGTCGAGTAGCTCGTTGACTCGATCGAGGCGTGGGGAGCGGACGATGAGGCCGGCGTGATGTAGCTTCTTCACGCGGTAGATGATCTCTGGGTCGATGTAAGTCGAGGTGTCAGGGGTTTCTTGTTTCGCGAGCGAAAGAATTATTCCCGCATACTCTTTTCGCGACGGCGTGATCTTCGATGGTCCTTTACCATTAGCAATTTCCAACCGGGCCCACTCGCGCCAGAGATTCACACCCGACGCGGCTTCAAGCACGTCTGAAATGTACGCACCACCAACACGCGCCGCGATCTCCAGAAAGTAAAACTTCCCGTCAGCATCGCTCTTGATAAATTCCGCGTGCGTCGCGCCACGCTCCAGCCCAAGCGCGCGCACGAGCTTCTTGTTAATTGCCAGTAGCGCCTTCTCGTCAGCCGACCCACGCTCTAACGTGCGCGAGATATAAGCACCGCCCTGATGGGCCACCTGCATCGGTGGACGGCCGTACTGGTTCGTCCCCGCAAACATCACCTTGCCATCATTCACAACCGAATCAACGTGAAACACTTCACCCGCAACGAACCGCGCCAGCACGTAATAAGACGCACGCTCACGCAGATTCTGACGCTCATTCATCTCGTGCATCGCACGCCGCACTTCTTCCGGCTCGCTCACCTTCCGAATTCCGATCGCCGATACGTCGGAACGTGGCTTGATCACCCACGGGCCTGGCACTCGCTGCATAAACTCGTCAACTTCTTGCAAATTCACTAGCGGCACAAAATCCGGAACATCAATCCCCGCGCGCCGGCTATGAACCGCCATCGATAGCTTGTCGCGAAACACCTTCGCGCCCGAGCTGCTCAAACCCGGCAGGCACAAATGCTCGCGCATGAGTGCCGCCGTTACAACATCAAACTCCTCGAGCGCAACCACTCGATCGATCTTCATCTTGCGCGCGAGAAACGCCAGCAGGTCGATAAATAGCGCTGGTCCAGCATCATTGGGAACGGCGATCAAATCGTCGAGGCTCTCGCGTGGCCAGTCTTCTTTGAGCACTTTCTCTTTCGTGATCAAAATCACGCGACAGCCGTGAGCTTTGCATTCGCGAATGAAATCAGCGCCTTTGAAATAGGTGGCCAGGCAGATGATGTTGAGGGGGTGATTCCCGGTTTCAGCCATTTCGCTTTTCTCTCTTTTCCCGTTGGGATTATGCTGTTATCCTGTAAATCCTGCAAAATCCCGAAAACCTGTAAGAATAGTGATGATCATAAAAGGACCATATCCCGATATCTCCATACCCGAAACTGCGCTTACGCCGTTCGTCATGCATCGCGCGCAAGAGCTGGGCGACAAGCCCGCGCTGATCGACGCACCTTCAGGACGCACGTACACGTACCGGCAGCTCGCTGATGCGATCAGCATCGTGGCTCACAATCTTTCGGAGCGTGGCTTCAGGAAAGGCGACGTCTGCGGCATCTTGAGCCCAAACTGCCCGGAGTATGGCATCGCTTTTCATGCGGTGGCGACTTTAGGCGGAATCGTCACACCAATCAACCCGCTTTACACGCGTTACGAAGTCGGTCATCAACTAAAAGACTCCGGTGCGCGCTTCCTCATCACTGTGCCGGGGTGCGCGGAAAAGGTGCTTGAAGCAGGCGAGAAGGCCGGCCTCGATGAGCTGATCGTTTTCGGATCGCTGCCAGGCGCGACATCGTTCGACGAGCTGCTCGTCGACAACGGTCGCGCCGAACAAGTCGAGATCAATCCACGCGAAGACTTGATCGCGCTTCCTTACTCGAGCGGAACGACGGGTCTGCCCAAAGGCGTGATGCTCACGCATCACAACCTCGTCGCAAACATCCGGCAGATGGAAGGACTCTGCTACTTCTACGAAACCGACACGCTCATCTGCATCCTGCCGCTGTTTCACATCTACGGCCTCGTCGTCGTTTTGAACATGGGACTTTACAGCGGCGCCACAATCGTGATGATGCCGCGGTTCGAGCTCGAATCATTCCTGCAAACAGCGCAGGATTACGAAGTGACGCTCGCACACCTCGTGCCGCCGATCGTGCTCGCGCTCAGCAAGCATCCGGTAGTCGACAATTACAAATTACCGAAACTGCACACGATCTTTTCCGGCGCCGCGCCGCTTGGCGAAGATCTAACGCGCGCTTGCATGGACCGGCTGGGTTGTAGTGTCCGTCAGGGTTATGGGATGACGGAGACGAGCCCCGTCACTCACTCATCACCGGCGCCGCCATGGCCGCTCAAGTTTGGCTCTGTCGGTGTTCCGGCGCCCAACACTGAATGCAAGATCATCGATCTCGAAACCGGTGGGATGCTGGGTGCGGGAGAAAGAGGTGAAGTCTGCGTGCGTGGACCGCAGATCATGACCGGCTACCTGAACAGTCCGGAAGCGACCGCGCAAACAATCGATCTCGAAGGCTGGTTACATACAGGCGACATCGGATACTACGATGAAGACGGGCACTTCTACATCGTCGATCGCGCGAAGGAGTTGATCAAGTACAAGGGATTTCAGGTGCCGCCCGCGGAGCTTGAAGCAGTATTGTTGACGCACCCGAGCGTTGCTGATGCCGCGGTGATTCCGTATCCGGATGACGAAGCGGGCGAGGTGCCGAAGGGCATCATCGTGTTGCGCGAGCAGGCCGAGCCGGAAGCGATTATGCAGTTTGTTGCCGAGCGCGTCGCGCCACACAAGCGCATCCGGCATCTTGAATTTGTCGACAAAATTCCGAAGTCACCGTCGGGGAAGATCCTGCGCCGCGTTTTGGTGGATGAGGATCGCGCGAAGACTGCCGCCGGATGAAGCGGAGGTTCAGAGTTCAACCTTTAGGTTGTGATACGTTGTTCTTACGTCGCAAGCTAAAGCTTGAACTCTGAACAAGCTTTGTGGCGCGCTTGACAGTCTCCCAGCCTGCGGACTAGAGTCGCGGAACCAACTCTCTACGTGGTCACGCTATAAAGTTGAGGAGGTAATGACATGCATTCTCGTCGTTTACATTTCGTGCTTGCGAGTCTTCTGCTAGCCGCTTTCGCATTCGCGGCGCACGCGCAAAAAACCGCCGAAGCCTGGGCCGAATGGGAAACACTTAGCCCTGAAAACGAAGAATTCACTGTCTTGATGCCGAAGAACCCGACCACGGAATCAACGACATTCCCGTATCACAAAATGGAGCTGAACGCGCGGCTCTACATGAAAACATCTTCCGCCGGGCCAGTGCTCGCTATTGCCTCGCTGGCCGGTATCAAATCCGATCCGGCACAGTACACGGAGTTTGCGCGCTTCAATTCCTATATCGACGCCTTCAAAACCTACTTTCCTTCAAAGGTTCGATCGAAAGAGACGCCGCTGAAGATGACGCTCGTGAGCAGCCGTCCTTTTCACGGGCACACCGGCCGGTCATACAAGATCACACTTGGCGACTTGACTGGCTCCGTTAACGCTTTCGTGACGAGGAAACGTTTCTACGCAATCGTTTCACTCAACAACAAAAAGGACGAGGCGCTCGATGAAAAGTTTTTGAGCTCCTTCGTGCTGCCGGAACGACAAAACGAGCCACCGAAGACAATTGCGACTGCCGATCCAAACCAGCAACCAGTCCAAAATCCGCCGGAGAAGATCCTGGATCCCAACACGCAGAATGTGGTCCAGCCTGAAGGCGAGGCTACTGCGGCGCCGGCGACGCCCAATCCGGAAACTGCCACGCCCGCGAACGCGCCAAACACTCCGGGTCAACCAACCCCGGCACAGCCAGGTCAAAAGAAGGCACCGATTGCCGGCGGTATGTTGAATGGCAAAGCGATTTACTTGCCCGTGCCGGAAGTTCCATCGGGTGAGGCCACTGGGGTCGTGCTGGTTGCGGTTCTTGTCGACGAACAGGGAGCCGTAGTCGAAGCCAAGGCAGTGTCTGGTCCACAGCACCTGCAGGCGGCGGCTGTCGCTGCGGCACGTTTAGCGCGCTTCTCGCCGACGCTGCTCATGGGTGAGCCCGTCAGAGTTAGTGGTACGCTGAGTTACAATTTCGTTCGATCAAACTGAACCACAGATAAACACGGATTAGAATGACAACTGGATTAGCCTCTTTGTGTCCGGCGTGGTCGATACCGGGTTACCTCGAAGTGCGCAACGATCACCTGACGGTCAATGGTGTCGACACGCTGGAGCTCGTCAAAGAATTCAACTCGCCCCTGTTCGTATTTTCCGAACTCCGAATCCGCGACAACATCAAGCGCCTGCAACTCGCCGCTGAGGCAGTCGATCGCCCGATCAAGTTTTGCTACGCGTCGAAAGCAAACTCGAACATGGCGATTCTCAAAGTCGTCCTCGAATCCGGGATCGATATCGAAGTGAACAGCGGCGGCGAGCTCTTTAAGGCACTGCGAGTTGGCTTCCGTCCCGATCAGATCATCTTCAACGGCACGAGCAAATCTGACGACGAGCTCGACGATGCGGTACGCGCGGGCATTTACGCGATCAACGTCGATTCGATTTACGAGATCGACCTGGTCGAACAATCTGTCGAGCGACTGCGCGCGCGCGGTGAGAATGCAGGTCCGGCCCGGATCACGTTGCGTCTTGTGCCCGAGATCGGCACGCGCTCGCATCTCGGACTCCAGACCGCTTTGTTAACGTCGAAATTCGGTATCTCATCGTCAGAAGTACTGGCTGCTTTTCGACGCGGCCTCGAGAAACCCGATCTGGTTCACGTTTGCGGTATTCACATTCACGTCGGCTCGCAGACGCCCGACGTCGAGCCATTCGCCGAAGCCTTCCGGAGCATGTGGGAACACCTCGTCACGATTCATCGCGAGACGGGCCACACGCTCGAGCACATCAACCTCGGCGGCGGCATTCCCGTCAACTACCTCCGCGATCGCTCGCAGGCAGATCAACTGCCCGAGCACGAGCGCGACCTGCTGGGCGCTGAGCTCGAGCCGTCCACAGTACTGAAAGAAGCACTGCGCGTCGCGCGCGAATCTGCTCGTGCGGCGAACGCCGAGCACCTGCTCGATCAAGTGACGATCCTGTTGGAGCCGGGTCGCAGCATCATCGCCGATGCAGGCCTGGTGCTCACGACCGTGCGCAACATCAAGAGCCGTCCGGAAACCGGCGACGTCTGGCTGCTGACCGACGCCGGTTACAACATCATGCTCTCGATGAATAATTACAAGTGGTACTACCA
>DATHTI010000032.1:0-13139 GCA_035463335.1 Pyrinomonadaceae bacterium
CAGGGTTCGAGCGCAGCGAGAACCCTGGGTATACATAAATAAAATGTCTTCAACCCTGAAAGGGTTCCGCGGTTGGCCAACCCTTTCAGGGTTATTCGCTCGCTGTGGTTTATTACCCAGGGTTGTCGCTGCGTGCTCCAACCCTGGGCTGAAATTAGCGAACGCCTTCGGCGTTATTCGAACTCCAGAACTAAGCTGGGGCGGCCGGAGGGCAGCCCCTATAATTACGGATTAGTCTCTCTATTTTCCAATTGTTTCTGCAACGCACGGCCTTCTTTGACGGTTTGGTCCCACTGTGCGGCCTTTGCGTCCTGCTTACGCTCGCGCAGGAGGGCCTGATACTTTTCGAGATTCGTCAGGTAGTTGTCCAGCTCGTCGAGGTCGAGAAAACCGGTGGTGATGCTTAGCTTATCGAGCACTTGAGCGTACGTCGTCTCGGCTGCTGTCTTGTTGTTCTGGGCCACGTAGTAGTCAGCGACTTCACCCGCACTTTTCACATAAGCTGACATGAACTTCGCGTGATCCTGCGTACGATAGAGCGCCGCGAATGCGTCGCGACGCTTCGTCATCGCATCAAGCTTGCGCATGCGAACAGCCTGGATCTCGTGTGGCGACTTCTTTTGTTTCTCGTAGAGACTAACCAGCGTCAAGTAGATCTGCCGCTCGTGCTCCCACGCCAGTCGCGCGTGGACCGGAGTGAGGACCGTCAGCGCTTCATTCAACAGCGCCTCAGCTTGCGGCAGTTGATTCGTATCGTTTATGTAGAGATTCGCGAGCCGCCGGAGTCCTTCCACATACTGCGACAATGCATCGTTTGGTCCCATGAGCTCGCCTTTGACGTTCCGGCGATTCTCGATGAGCTTCTTGTAATACGACTCAGCCTTCTCATAGTCGTTGTACTCATCGTGATAGAGATTTCCCAGCCTCAAATAGCTGATAGCGCGCGAATTGCTCTCGGCCACGACGCCTTCTCTTATTTCGAGCGCTGTCTCATACGAACGCTTGGCTGAGGGAACGCGTCCCAGCTTGATGTAAAGATCTCCTATGTGATCCAGATCCTCGTCGAAACTACTGGCCGGATCCTCCGGCTGCAACGGCCCTTTCTTTTTCAGTTTGAGCTGCAGGTCCTGGATCGATCTCACCAGCTCGAATGCGGCATCGCCGCGGTTTTCATCCTTCATGGCGATATAGATCTGACCTAATTCGCTGTAGTTGTCCGCCAGCTCACGGATGCGCTGAGGCTCCAGGTGATAAAAGTCTTTCACGTTTTCATAAAGATCGATCAGCTCGCGGTACGTATGCGCCGCATCTTCAAACCGGCCGCGATTCCGATAGAATTCTGCCAATTCCTTGAGCGCGGCCTCGACACCTGCTCGTGGGTAATACGCGACCGTTTTGTAGGCGTCTACGACGCCCTTCAAACTCTTCTCAGCGTCGTCATACCTGCCGATATCGAGATAAAGCTGCGCGAGGTTCTTGAGACTGACCACGCTCAGTAGCGGATTGTTTGACTCAATCTTCTGCTGATACGCGGCGGCCTTCTTGTAATACTCTTCAGCCTTCGATAGCTGGTCCGCCGGGGGGCTATATTCAGCACCAAGCGCAGTAAGCTGTCGACTAGCCGTTAGCTCGGTAGCATTGTCGTGATAGGCGTGAGCGAGCCCGTGATAGGTCTCGAAAAGGATTGGCGCCGGCTCGTCCTTCAACAGTGGTTCAAGGATGACGCGACTCTTTTCGTAATCCTCGATCGCTTTCTCAAACCCGCGCAGCTTGTGATAAGTAGCGCCGAGACGCGACATGGTCCAGCCGTAGTCTCGGGTAACCTGTTTTGCTTGTGCGGGCGTAAAGTTCTGGGCGCCGTTCGCTCGAGGCTGAAGATCCCTCAACTTTATTGCGAGCTGTTCGAAAGCATCACGCGCCTTGGTGAAGTCTTCACGGCGGTAAGCTTCCAGACCGGTGCGTATCAGCTCGCCACGTTCGAGTGCGCCGGCAACCTGCTTTGCACTCGCCTCCGCCCGGCTGGTGGCCGCTTTTGCTTCTGCGGTTGCCTTCTGTGCGGCGTGGAGATTTTCTTCGGCGTGGGCTCGTTGTTCGGTAGCGAGTTTAGCGGCGGCTTCTGCGCGTTCCTTTTCGACCTTCGCGACCTGCTGGGCTTCCTGTGCGTCTTCTCTGCTTTTATTAGCTTTGACTGCCTGGTCCTGCGCATAACTTTCCGCGTCCCGGGCGGCCGCAGCAGATCGCTCTGCGTTTTTCCTCGCGATATCTGCTGCCTCGCGGCTCTGTATTGCCGTTACCCGCTGGTTCCACGCAAAAGCAGCAGTCGCGATCGAGAGCAGCAACATCACACACATCGCGAAGAGCAACACTCGCATGCGACGTCCGGCGCGCGCCTGCTGCGCGACGAATAGTTTCGTCTGTTCGAGCTCGCGCTTATCGCGTTCGATCTCTTCCTGGCGTCGTTTCTCTTCGGCTGCGATTTTTTCTTCACGAGCGAGACGACTTTGATCGAGATACGTCATCGCCGTTTCGAATTCCGGGTGATAACGCTCACCCCACGCCGCAGTCGGGTGCGACTTGTCGCGCCAGTCGAGTGCGAAAGAGAGCGCGGGCTCCTGCATCAGACCTTCGCTGCCCTCGCGATGCAGCACGGCAGTTTCAGCAACACGACGATAAATTCTGACTGACTGGCCTTCTTCGTTTACCCAGGTTTTGAGTCGCTCCCAGTTTCGAATCAAACTCTCGTGCGAGATGTCGATCACCGAATCAGCATGCAGCTCCGTGCCCATCGGCGGCATGAGAAAGGAACGGCCGCCGCGACGAAATACATCAACAACCGCGATCACTTCCGCTACGCTCGCACCGGTGATCTTACAGATCGTGTCGAGTCGAGTGGGCCGACGAATCTCGCGGTTGTCTGCGCCGCGTTCGCTCAGTGCCTTGAACAGTACCTCAGCGATCTTGCGGCTGCGCTCATCCGGCAACTCGTTGAACGCTTCGTCGGCGTGACGTGAAAGTGCGTCACTCATCGTGCCGATGGCTTCGTAGTGTTCGAGTCCGATCGGTTCGCCGTCGTGTCGATTTGCCTGCCAGTGTTCCCATGTGCGCATCAACGCATGCTGGAGTATCGGCAGTTGATCCGGATTGTCGCCAACGTCGTTCAGCAGACGATTGATCAGCGGCTCGCTTATCTTTCCGCGCGTGACGCCAACCGGTCCGGTAACTGCGAAGCGACGCTCGTCACGCGTCATTCGTGGTATGAGATATTGCCCGTCGTTTATGGCTTCCGGCAGACCTTGAAATTGCGCACAGTCGCCGAGAAAGTCGGAGCGCATCGTGAGCACGATATAGATCGACAATTCACGTTGTTGCGCCGCTTCGAGCAGGAGCTTTACAAACGCTGACGCTTCGTCGACGCTGCCGCCTTCCTGCGTAGCGCGGAAGCGAAACAGCTCTTCAAACTGATCCACGACGAGGAGCAGTTTCTCGTGTTCGCCGAGCCGGGCCTCGCGCGCGACATTCAGAATACCGAGCGAGCCGCTTCTCAGCGTCGATTCGATTACGGCTTCTGCTTCTTCATCAGACAGGCCCATGCCGGCTTCTGAAAGCACGTCTTTCCTGGCGAGCTCTACCGCGAGATTTCCGATCGGATTGCCGCCGGGTCTCATCACCGCGATGCGCCATCCCGAGCCGGCGCCTTTCATCATTCCGCCGCGCAACGCCGGCATCAATCCCGCCCGAATCAATGAAGACTTACCACTACCCGAAGTGCCGACGACCGCGAGAAAGCGCGAGCGTGACAGCCGCGCGATCAACTCGTCTGATTGTCCTTCACGACCGAAGAACAGGCGGTATTCGTCTGTTTCAAACGGGCGTAGACCGGGGAAGGGATTTTTGATGGGTCGCTTTTGCATCATTGTTGCCCTCCTTGAGAGGAATGCACGGCGGTAACGAAGTCACGCAGGTCTTCGGGATCGAATGACTCATAATTGCGAACGACGTAAGGCACGAGGTGTGTAAGGAAATCTTCTTTTTGATCGTTCTGCGGCGCGCCCACGTAGACCGCGCTTGCGGTCCAGTCGTCCTCGCGGCCCTAGCCGTAAGCCTTCTCGAGATCTTCGAGGTTCTTGCGCACCCACGGCTCATCGCCGTTGCCGAAGTAGACAAGTGCGGCGTCGCATTCGCGGAGGTTCTTGTGGTGATAGTCCATGAGCGTGGCGGCGCTGTCGCCGTCGAACCAGGTGATGACCTCGATATTCTGTTTGAAGAGATATTCCTTGATTGGTCGCACCAGAGATCGATCGCGGTTCTCGCAAATCAGGTAAACCTGTTTCAGTTTTGAGCGCCCGTTCTGTTTCCCCGCCGTTTCGGTTTTCGCGGGTGGGGCGAGTTTTTCGATGATGCGCGTCTTCAAGTCTTCGACACTTGTTTGCAGCAGCTCGGCGCCGCAGCCGATCCGTTGCTGAAGATCGGTGATGAATTTCTTTTGACGCTCGTCCGTGACTTCGAGCGCGGGCGTCATCAGGCCCTGCGGCATCCAGAGCAGGCGTGGAAACGAAGAGTCCCTGGCACAACGTTGAGCGGCCAGATTTTCCTGAATTGAAAGTATCGAGCGCGGATCATCTTCCGGTGTGCCGCCGTAACGTTTGCCGATCAGATGAACAGACAAAATGGAGCGTCCGAGGGCTTTGAGTATCGCGGCTTCAGTTTCCTTCACTTCTTCGGTGGGCAGTTTCTCTTCGGGAAGAACACCGTAACCACGTTGTCGCAGCTCGTCGCGTACCTGTTCGCGTTCCTGGGCAATGTCGGAAGTTGTTTCAGCCAGATAGACGAACTTTTGCGGGCCCTCCGTGGGTAACTCTTTGGTTGCACGTTTGTTTTCCGGATCCTTCACCGCCGCGAGCAGCGTGGAGATGTCCCATGCGAGCCGTCGCAGCACGGTCCAGTAGCGTGGATCTTTGGCGGGCACGACATCAGGACTGAACTCTACCGGCATGTCGCCTTCCATCTCGTAGAAAGCATGACCGATCAGCTCGCGTAACACTTCCGGCTCCTTCTTCGCGAGATGAAAAAGCAGCGGGCTCTTGACGACTTTGAAGATGCGCGAGCGATGTGCGGGCGCGTTGGGCAGTGGCGGATTTTTGACAAATGTTTCGAGCTCGCGCAGGCACCAGTCTGACTGCACGTAACGTGGAGAAACGATCGGAATGAACAACAACGAGTTCGATATGCCGTCTTCTATTGCGGCGCGCAGGAGAGCATCGCCGGTGAGACTGCCTTGGTCGCGCCAGATTGTTGGTTGGTACCCGAGAGTGCTGCTGATGAGACGTGGGAGACGTTCGACGAGCAGATCGACCCAGCCTTTGACGTCACCGGCCGGATCGTCGTCGTCAAGGTGTCCATAACTGATAAATAAGTCGTATTTAGAAGGCATTACGTTTCCCAGGAGACGCGGCAAGATGAAGTCAAACCGAAGGCGTGTCGCGAGAAATCATACACGAAACAACCACAAAAAGGCACAAGAAGCGCAAAAACGAATTCTTGAACGCCTTTGTGATTTTTGTGCTTTTTTGTGGCCCGTCAATTTGCCGGCGAACAGATGCGGCAGGGTTTGAAGCCGTGCGATGCGGCATCCGAGGCCGATGAAAAACCAACTCGATTTTTAGTCGAGATGTGATTAACCCAATCGCAACTCTCTACGTGATAGATCCCGAGCACGATGTTCGCGACAAATGGATCCGAAATCGTGGGCGTCACGGCTGTCGGTGTCGCGGCATTGACTGGCGGCGTCCATGGCACTGCCTGCGACGGCGGCGGCGCCGAGATAGCAGGTGGTGGTATCCAGACTGTTTTACCGTGCGCTGGCGGTGAATGCGCGGAAATCGAAGCTGACGCCGGTTGCCATGGGACACCTGGCGCCAATCCCTTCGCCTTGCGCGACTCCTCTCTCGCTTTGACTACACCATACGTAAAGCAACCGATGATCATGCAGACCAGCCCGCCAAATAACGCAACCGCGAAGTCAAATCCCAATCCCCGCATCGCGGTGTAACTGGCCCAGTACCACAGCAAAAAGTACTTCCGCACAAACTCTTTCGAAAACACGATCGAGTTGCCCATCACGTCGTGCGGATCTTTGATGAGCGGTGCTGACGAGACCGGTGCAGCGTGGGGCGCACTGAAAACTGACTGTAGAAATGGCGACCCAGGCGTCGTCGGCATCGAAGGCCCGCGACTCTTCTCCTGCCACGAAACCCAACGAACCGGTTCTCTTTGAGAAGGACGTTCTGCTAACACGACTTCGCGTGTCTTTGGCGTCGCCTCGATATCTGCGGGCGCCGTCATCCACGATGGTAGTTTGGATTTAACCTGTACGAGATCTAATACTGACGGGACTTGACCAGGTGCACCCGTGGCGCCATTTTCGAGTACGTCGGCTAACCGGGCATGCTCTGGTCCAATCTCGCGGATCTTTTTGAAGAGCTCAGACGCAGCCGGATCGGCGAAGTCGCTCTTGGTAAATAGCAGGTTCTCATCGTGATGCTCCTGCCAGAGACCTGGGCGCTCAGCCAGCGACAACAAAGACAGGTAGATCACGAGAGAAGAGAAGTTATCGAGGTTACTGTCAAAGTGATCCGCAGTCCGGCGCGGGTGCTGGTAATGTTGATGTCCGACTTCACTCGCGGTCCAACCAGCCATGGCGGGCACAAAGATTCCATCGTGATCGACGAGGCGCAAGTGCCCGTGCTCGACGATGATGTTGCCGTGTTGCAGATCGCCGTGCGCAATTCCAGCCGCCTGCAACGCACTGAGTAGTCGTAACCACTCTTCCGACAGGTGCAGCAGCACGTCACGCCGGTTCAGCATTTCACTGATGTAGAGATCGAGCGTCGGCCCTTCGATCCATTTCATGAACAGAATCGGAAATCGATTACCACCGACGAGAATTCCCTCGGGCGCGTAAGTGAAATCTGACAGGTACGAAACGGGTGAAGTTCCGAGATGCGTCTGGATGGCCCTGTATCGCTGATCGCGATCGCCGAGATAGCCGCGGAAGCAGCGCACGGCGAAGTCGCCACCACCATTCATCGAGTTGAGCTTGTAGACGTAGGCAAACTGGCCCGACGTCACGAGCGGCATTCCCAGACGATCGACAGCCGGGAGCGTGTTACGCAGGTGTGGGTGCGCAAAACAGATCGACGGGCACTGAATCGCTTCAGTGAAATACCTTGCAGAAGGCCAATTTCTCGGGACAATCCCGGTTTGTGAGGAAGAAACAACCACTTAGTTAATTCTCCGCTTGATTTCGATTCGCACGAGGGCGAGATCGTCGTTTCGTATTTTGCCAGCTTGTCGCTCTTCGTCAAAGAATCGGCGTAGCTCCTCGTCGTTCGGGCTCAGAAAGTCGGGATCGAAGTCGCCATTCTCGAAACGTTGCAAACACCATGAAGCCGTTGCGTCTGATGCGAGTAACAGCACGTCACCGTCTTCCAAACTGCCTGAATCGACCACGACTGACTGCATCGTGCTTTCGTGTAACGCGCAGTTGGAGGCCACTAACACGGGCGCTGAATTGAAACTATCCGAGCGCGAAAGCGGCAAACTCTTCAAAAGCTCTCCGCCGCGACAGTGCAGCAGGCACGTATCGCCGAGCGCGATTGCCTGCCACGAAGGCGTCGCGGTTTTCAGATCCAGCTCGACGCCGGCGAACGCCGCAAACGATCCGGTACGTGCTTTCTCTTCGGAATACCACGACAACGTTAGACCGTTCCACGAGTCGTGGAGTTCCCGTCCTTCAGCCGCGACCCACTTGCGAAACGATTCGAGCGTGAGCGTTTCCTCCTTGCGCACCCAGTGTTCGGCGAGGTTCCTCGCCCACTGTTGTGCGTGAAAGGCTTCAGTAGCGCCGTCAGTGACCGCGAAGCGCGCCGTGTGGATATCGAAGGCGATCGCGTCTTCGCACTCAGAGGCGTCGTGGTCCAACTTCGGCAGCAGCAACTGCCGCAGTTGCAAGTCCCACATAGCGCTCTGTTTGGCTGAGCTCAAGACGTCTCCGATTGATCCATCCATTTGTAAGGAGTCATGCCGGTCAGGCTGGTACCGATTTCGTAAAACTGAACGATCGACGATGGATCTCCATTGAACACAAATCCGCGCGAGCCTTCGAGTGCATGAACGCCGAGCTGCGCTGCCGCGGCGAGAAAGTTGGTTGGCAAGCGACTCGAGATCGCAAACAGCGAGCGTGCAAATCCGTCGGGAAGAGAAGTCTCCTCGGTGGGATACTCGATCTTCGCGGATCGTCGTGTAGAAATATGGCAGTTAAATAACAGTACGGGACCGTCGTCTGTTCCGAGTGACATGATCTGGCGGCCAATCTCGTCGGGATCGCCGTCGCTCGATTCGCCGTCGGTCAGATGCAAAATTGTTGGCGGAAACCCGCGCGGGTGCTCTGACAGCCAACGCTGGAGAATGTCTTTGACCCTTGTCAACGCCTCGCACATCGGCGTCTTTCCATCGGCGGTTGGATGAATCCAAACCGGATAACGCACGGGTATCTCGACCCAGCTTCCGGCGCCGTCCGAAACTCTTTTGTAGCTACTCTTCACCTGCAAAGGGTAATCAGCGACCTCCGAGATCGGGACCATGTCACGTGCGGCAAGTGGACCCGAGAAGCAGGTCGACACCGTGCGTCCATAACCGATGACGGACACGTGGTAGTAATTCCTGACTTCTTCTGTTTTGGTGCAGCGGATGACGAGATCATGCAGGGTGTGATTGACGACTTCGGCAACGAACTCCGCCTTTTTGCGGACGCCGTCGCCACTAAACGAGTCGCCCATCGACCCTGACTGGTCTATCAGAAGAATAATGCACGTGGGGTTTGCGCGAGTAATCTGGGCCGAATACATTGCGCCCTATTCTATTACCGACCCATTGTTCTGCACCAGAGTCCTGCGATTCTAGCCGCAAAAAAGCACCAAAACACATAAATGAATTGTGAGTCCGTGGGTTTTGTCGACCATATGCAATTGGTTTGTCTGATTTTTTCTTTGCGCTTTTTGCTCCTCTATACCTCTCTAACTACTTCACTCGCTTTCTTATCATCACGCAGCGCTACAAACTCGGAGTGGCGTAGATGATTGCCTTTCGTCCACTCCGTAAACTCGATCTGTGCGACAAGCCTTGGGCGTAGCCACTGGATCTTCTTCATTACCTCTGCCGTGATCGCCTCACCGCGCCGGGCGTTTGCACGCTCAGGGAGATTTGCAAATGGACACTCAAAGGTTCGAAGCGCCGCGAACTTCTGCGACACCTGACGCCGCAAGATCGGTGTAAAGCCGTTCCTGATCTTGGCGATGAACATCAGGTCTTTGCCTTCGTAGTAACCAACGAGCAAATACTCGAATCCGTGACTGCCTGGTCTATACCCGCCAATTACAAGCTCCTGACCTTTCTTGGTTTTGAACTTCACCCATGAGCCACTACGATCGCCGCTTTCATATCTGCTGTCAGCACGTTTTGCGACCACTCCCTCGAGACCACTTTCCCTCGCTGCCTTGATAACAGATTTTGGAGGCGCGTTAAGGATCGGCGACAAGCGTACCGGATCACGCATTCCTTTCACGGCGTAATCCTCCAATAGCCTCCGGCGATCAACGAGCGTCAGCTTGCGAACGTCTTTCTTCCGAAAAGCGATCAGATCGAAAACGTAGAAGTAAAGAGCCTCAGGCGTGAAGCGGGAGTTTTGCAACGCTGAAAACGAAGGCTTGCCCTGATCGTCCAGCACAACTAACTCGCCATCTACGATCGTGTCGTCCGGAAGAAACTTAAACGCACGCGCAATGACGGGAAACTTGCTGCTCAGATCATTTCCCCGGCGCGAGAAGAGAGTGGTGACGCCGCGCTTCTTCACCACCAACGCACGATAGCCATCAAGCTTCACCTCGTAAAGCCAACCGGCACCGGACGGCAAATCATCCACCAACCGTGCCAGCATCGGCGGTGTGAAATCTAATCGAGCACTCGGCAGCTCTTGCAAATCAACTTTCATCATCGATTACTTTGCCACACAGCATCAGCGGCAGATGCGATTTGCGACATCGTCCGTTTCGTTAAGACCGACTGATCGTCACGAGCTTTGGACACTACGCGCGTATTGCGATCAGTCTTTATCAGGTGCCACTTGTCTTTTTTGTCTGGCTCATTCGTCGCAAGCGCAAACCGCTTCATGGTCCATTCACCTTTGAGCTTCGCTCCGTTTAGATAAAACCGCAGGAACCCTTTGTAGTAGTTTCCTTCGATCAGCTCGTAAGTGCCGAGGTCCCAAACCATGACCGTCCCGCCGCCATACTGGCCCTTCGGGATGATGCCTTCGAAATCGAGATAATCGACCGGGTGATCCTCAGTCGGCATCGCGAGCCGTCGTTCGTCTTTCTTGAACGGCGGGCCTTTTGGAACAGACCACGACTTCAAGACGTCATGCATCTCGAGACGGAAGTCGTAATGCAAATGACTCGCAGCGTGTTTCTGAATCACAAAGCGGCGACGGCTTCCTTGCCCGCTACGACGCGGTACAAGGGGCTTTGGCTCCGAAGTCTTTTGGAAATCTCGTTTTTCCGCATACGTCTGCAAGGCTGTACTGCCACGCTTTGCTTTCTCTCCACGATGCTGCTCGAAATAGCGGCGTACGTGTGCCGGAAATTTCTGTACTTGCGTTCGCACCGGTTTGAATAAGTCGCCGAGTTTGTGTACGCGTTCCACTGCTTGTTCAGGCGTGAAGAACAGAGCGTCTGCATCATTGCTCTTCAGCGCGTTTGAAAGCTCATCCCAGGTGACAGGCAGCGAGACATACGGACGGTGGGTCTTGGCGCGTAGTGAATAGACACTCACTGTAGTCTTGTAGTCGGTGTTCTGACTCCAATCGATGAAGACCTTTTTCTTTCGCAACCGCTTTGGCATTTCCGACACGACCAGGTTTGGCTCTTGTTGGGCCAACAGCTCGGCAATCCCTTTGGCAAAGGCCTGGGTCTCGTCGTATGTGATTGCTTTCGAGTTAAGCGGCACATAGACCTGCACTCCTTTCGATCCGGAAACCTTAACGTAGGAGTCGAGGCCGAGTTGCTTTAGCACTTCGCGCAACATCAGAGCTACCCGCGCCGCCTCCAGAATGTTTGCGCCTTCGCCCGGGTCACAATCGAAAACGACAGAAGTTGGACGGTTGATTTGCGCTGTGGTATGCAGGAACGGATGTATCTCCAGGGTGGCGAGATTGGCTACCCAGACGAGCGTGGGAAGATCGTTGATGAGGATGTAGCGAATGGGTGGACCAGGTGATTCGCGGCGCGGGACGGGGACAGTCTTGACCCAGGCCGGCGTGAATGCGGGCGCGTCCTTTTCGTAAAAAGCCTCGCCGAAAACTCCATCCGGAAAACGCTTGAGTGTGACGGGCCGATCCTTTAGGTGTGGGAGCAGGTATTTGGAAATCTTGACGTAGTAGTCGATTACCTTCGCCTTCGTGAATCTGGTGCCGGGGTAAAGCAGCTTGTCAAGATTCGAGACTTCGATCTGCCTTCTGCCAACCGTTACTTGTTCCGTCTTTCGCGCCATGGAGCTAATCGAGTGTAAACATCCGCTACGTCCGTCTGGTCCTCTGTTCTGTTTCGGTAGGCATAACCAGCCCCTGCTCGCTTCACGGATTGTATTGCGAAGCTCGTGCCCAATGTCTGTAAGTGTTTGCAAATGCTATATGTAATTCCACGCGAGGGAGATGAGGTCAGCACGGCTGCGCACCTGTGCTGCGCTGTCCGTGCCTGCAGGTGTCGTTGTCTCAACCTGCGAAGCAGGTGACAGCATAAAGCCTGGGGCGCAAGCCCCAGGATCATGTGACGGAAAATGATCTCGGAGCCCGCGGCAGCGGGCGACAGTCTGTAAGTTTTGGGCTGTCACCCGTTTCACGGGTTCGCGGCTTTTATTTGTTATGTGATCCTGGGGCTTGCACCCCAGGCTTTATGCTGTCACCTGCTTCGCAGGTTGAAGATAGCGAGGCCTTGCTTCGCAGGCTAAGAGATTGGCTCCAATACAATGCTGCCTAATGAATGGAATAGTTTTCGTGCAAAGGCCGGCGCGATGAAATTTCCGTTGGCCGCCGTTTCGGAAACATTTTAGCCGAATGACACATCCTAAGTAGACGGCGCACTCTTAATAAGAATCGGGCTTTGCTATCAGGGATGAACTCTTTCAATCCAGCCTTGTTGGCCCAACCTTGACTCGCCTACATATCAGGCGTACCGTCAACTGGAATCTCTTTGGAGCCTGCTGCCATAAAGGCTTCATCCTTGCTAACTCAATTTCCGTATCGCCTCAGTCTATGTCGATACCAACAACTAGCTCTCGAAGTAACTCATAACACCGGTTCGCTATCGAGTATCAGTGGTCCAGGCGGTAACTAGCATCTCTTGATGAGGTCATAGATCAATGAAAACCGAAGACTACGGGATCGTAGGTTTTACGGACCAGGACCGCGCCTACAATGGATCGCGATTTGCCGAAGTGCGCGATGCCATCTTCGCCAATCCTTATCAACAGGTGTGGGGGCGCTCCGGTCCGTTGCCGGCCTATAAGGTTACGCTTACGAGCGTGCTGCGTGGCGTTTTGTCTTTTGGCAAACGATATTTTTTCAAACTGGCCGTTGCCCGCACGGTCGATTCTCATGCTGATCTGCGCTGGGGCACGAACGGAAAAGGTTTTCGACGATTGTTGCACCCAAACGGCGTGTGCCTCACTGGACGATGGCAGATTACCGAAGACACGGAATATTCTGGGTACTTCCGTAAAGGCAGCGAAGCGTTGGTGGTCGGCCGTTATTCCACTTGCTGTACTGAGATCCGCCGCGGTCATACGCGCTCGCTGGCGCTCGTAGTGAAGCTCTTTCCCACAACCGACACTAATCACACTCAGCCTTTGCGTACCGCAAACTTTTTTACCCAACAGGATATTGGCGGCGAGCGCACTGATTTCATTAACGATGCGGAACTGCGAAACGCTCCCGATGTTCATGTGCTGCGGCGTGCGCGCGGCGTGCCAATCCTGCTTCTCACCGGTCTCGTTTTTCAAAAGGTCGACAAGGAGCCCGCACAACGTCA
>DATHTI010000033.1:0-7347 GCA_035463335.1 Pyrinomonadaceae bacterium
GGAAGTGACAAGTCTTTCCGATCGTTTGCTGATCATTCATGACGGAAAGATCGCGGGCGAGGTCGATCCGAAAGTCGCAACCCTTGAAGAAATCGGCCTGTTAATGACCCGCGGCCATTAATTTTTGTTTAGAGTTCAAGCTTTAGCTTGCTGCCTCCAAAGCACAACCTAAAGGTTGAACTCTGAACTACCAAATTCAATGACAAAACTCGCGCGTGAGCTACTCTTTCCCCTGATCGCGGTGGTGGCTGCCTTCATCGTCGGCGGCATCCTCATTCTCCTCGTCGGCGATAATCCACTCGAAGCGTACAGTCTGTTACTCGGGAGCGCTTTGTCATGGCCTGACGGCATTGGCTACACGCTCTTCCATGCGACGCCGCTGATCTTCACTGGCCTCGCCGTGCTCGTCGGCTTTCGCTGCGGTCTCTTCAACATCGGCGCCGAAGGACAACTCTACATCGCCGCATTCGCAACCGCCTGGATCGGCATCGTTTTCGCCAACCGAACACCGTGGCTTCTGATCCCCTTGTGCTTTGCAGCCGCGATACTCAGCGGCGCGTTATGGGGGGCAATTCCGGGCGTACTGAAAGCAAAGTTCGGCTCACACGAAGTCATCAACACGATCATGTTGAACTTCATCGCGGTCGCGCTCGTGAGCTACTTCACGCAGTATCACTACAAAGTCCCCGGCGATCCGATCCTGCAAACAGCGACGATCGGCGAAGGTGCTCACATCGCGCGGCTGGGCAAGTTTGTGCCCGGCTTGCCGGAGCGTATTCCGTTGAATATCGCGTTTCTGCTCGCCCTCCTCTGCTGCCTGCTGGTCTACCTGTTTTTATGGCGCACGAAGTGGGGATACGAGATCCGCGCTACTGGCAGCAATCCTACTGCGGCCGAATACGGCGGCATCTCGATTCGCAAACAGATCGTGCTGGCGATGGCCGTGTCAGGCGCACTCGCAGGCATGGTCGGAATCAACGAGGTGATGGGCTACCGTTACCGTTACTACGACGGTTTCTCTGACAACTATGGTTTTACGGGCATTGCCGTTGCACTGCTCGGTCGTAATCATCCGGTTGGTGTAATTCTCGCGGCGTTGTTGTTTGCCGCGCTGCAACACGGCGGCATCTACGTCGACGGTTTTTCTGAGCACGTGACGAAGGACATCGTGCAAGTGCTCCAGGGCGTTATCATTCTGTTCGTTGCTGCGGAAGGCTTCTTCAAATGGCTGTTGCGAAGACGATCTCCGTTTCCACGTTTGCGAGTGTAACTCATGAGAGATATCTTCACGCTTTCGCTCATTGCCTCGACGATTCGACTTGCCACTCCACTCGTGCTCGCCGCGCTTGGTGGTCTGTTTTCGGAGCGCTCGGGTGTGATCAATATCGCTCTCGAGGGAAAGATGCTCGCGGGCGCGTTCACTGCCGCGGCTGTAACTCATGCGGCTGAGAGAAGCTTCGGCATGGGTAACGCGAGCCCGTGGGTTGGTTTACTTGCAGGGATGCTCGCGGGTCTGCTCATTGCGGTGATCTATGCTGTTACTTGTATCAAGTTCAAGGCCGACCAGGTTGTGAGTGGCGCTGCAATCAACATCCTGATGATTGGTATGCCGGGATTCTTGAGTGGCGCGTTCTTTCTGTCGTCCGGCTCGACGCCGCAGATTCCCAAGGACCACCTGTTACCGCAGTCACCACTTGTCGTCGCGATCGCGATCGTCGTGCTCGTAGCTGCTATCTGGTACGTGCTTTACAACACGCCGTTTGGTTTGCGGCTCAGATCCGTTGGCGAGAACCCCGAAGCCGCGGATGCTGCCGGTGTGAGCGTGAGCAAGATCAGGTACTGGGGTGTGTTGCTGGCTGGCATACTCGCGGGCATGGGCGGCGCGTATCTCTCGATCGGTCAATCGTCGTTGTTTACTCGAAACATGACTGCGGGTCGCGGTTTCATCGCGCTCGCGGCGCTAATTTTCGGCAAATGGAAACCCGTGCCGACGCTCCTCGCGTGTCTTTTGTTTGGCTTCACCGAGGCTGTTTCGATTCAGATGCAGGGCGTTTTCAAGTTGCCGTCGGGCGAAGATATTCCGGTGCAGTTTATTCAAATGGTGCCGTACGTCTTGACCATTGTGGTGCTGGCGGGCTTTATTGGATCGTCCCGGCCACCGCGTGCGCTTGGTATTCCGTATCAGAAAGAGAAGTAAATGGTTGAGCGAATGGCAAGTACGGGTCTTTACGAACGCGCCGAACACGCCACAAGAGTCATCAGATCGCGAATCAGTGTTGAGCCGCGGATCGCTCTTGTGCTGGGTAGTGGACTGGGCAGTTTCGCCGATGACTTCGAAGAAGCGGTCGGGATTCCTTATGAAGAGATTCCGGGTTTCGTGCGCTCGACAGCGCAGGGTCACGCCGGGCGACTGGTGATCGGTAAGATCGACAGCGTGCCGGTTTTGGCGATGCAGGGGCGCGTGCATTACTACGAAGGCTACTCACTCGAAGAAGTCACGTTTCCGGTTCGCACTTTCGGTTTGCTCGGCGTGAAAACGCTCGTGCTCACGAATGCCGCAGGGGGAATCAATGTTCAACTAACGCAGGGTGCGTTGATGGTGATCAGCGATCATCTCAACCTGATGGGCGTGAATCCGCTGCGTGGTCCAAACGATGAGCGATTTGGACCACGGTTTCCCGATATGTCGGCAGTCTATTCGCCCGAGTTGCAGGAGCTGGTTATAGAGGAAGCGAGGGCGATCGAAGTGGAAGTGCGGCGCGGGATCTATGGTGCGCTCTCTGGTCCAAGCTACGAGACGCCCTCCGAGATCCACTTGTTGCGAAATCTCGGCGCGGATGCCGTCGGAATGAGCACAGTGCCGGAGGCAATCGTGGCGCGTCACATGGGCCTCGAAGTGCTCGGCATCTCGTGCATCACCAACATGGCCGCCGGAATCAGCGACCAGCCGATCAATCACGAAGAGGTGATGGCAACCGGCGATAGTGTGCGCGAAACCTTCGCCGAGCTACTGCGCCGTGTCATTAGCGCAATCAACAACCGAGCTGTCTTGTAAATCTTGTAATCTTGTAAAGCATTTATTTCGTCACAACGCTAGCTTTTAGAATTTCGATCAATGATCATCGGCATCTCAGGCGGAACGGGCTCGGGCAAGACCACTATCGCCAATCGCATCCTCGAATCGGTCAGCACCAGCCAGGTAGTCTTCATCCAGCAGGACTCTTACTACCGCAATCTCACCGATCTGCCCCTCGATTACCGCGGCGTCGCCAACTTCGATCATCCCGATGCGCTCGACAACGAGTTGCTTCTCAATCATCTGCGTCGACTCAAATCCGGTGAGCCGATCGAATTGCCGCTCTACGACTTTAAAAGCAACTCGCGTCTAAACGAGACGCGTACAGTCGAACCCAAACCCATCGTCATCGTCGAAGGCATTCTGATCTTTGCCGAGCCGCGGCTGCTCGAGCAGATGGATATCAAAGTATTCGTCGACACGCCTGACGACATTCGTTTCATTCGCCGCCTGCGCCGCGATCTTGCCGAGCGCGGCCGCACAGTCGAGTCAGTAATTGAACAATACATCGGGACGGTCCGGCCGATGCATATGCAGTTTGTCGAGCCGTCGAAGCGTCATGCAGACGTAATCATTCCTGAAGGTGGTCATAATCTCGTCAGTATCGATCTGTTGAGCGGAAAAATTCGCGAGAGGCTGGCCAGTGCTTTATCAACTGTTGGAGGTCAACTTTGAGCGAAGATATTGAGTCGCTGATTGAAGCGGCGAAGCGCGCGCGCTTGCAATCAGTGGCGCCGTTTTCAAATTTCCTTGTCGGTGCGGCGGTACGGACCGCGGACGGCAAGGTTTACACGGGCTGCAACGTCGAGAGTGCGAGTTATGGATTGACGGTTTGTGCCGAGCGCGTCGCGATCTGGAAGGCGTTGTCGGAAGGTGAACGCCAGTTTACGGATCTTGCAGTCGTTGCCGACACCGAGACCCTGACGCCGCCGTGTGGAACGTGCCGCCAGATCATCTGGGAGTTTGCGCGCGGCGCGAAGATCGTGTTCGCAAACCTCGAAGGAAAGAGCGAGGATTTCCAAATTGCTGATTTGCTCCCACGCGCTTTCGATGCCCGATTCCTGAAAAAGGCCAATGAGATCCGTGAATAAATCCGCGTTTATCTGTGTTTCCCTATTCTTAATGACCATGCTTCCAGATGTCACCGCCCAGACTCGCCGGCAGCCGGTCGATCTTCTCGTTACCGGTGGCACGATTGTGACGATGGACCAGACGCGTCGTGTGATCGAAAACGGGGGCATCGCTGTGTCGCGTGGCCGCATCGTTGCGATTGGTTCGCGCGCGGACATCGAATCTCGATACACGTCACGCCAGAGGGTTGTGGCAACGGGCAAAGTCATTACACCCGGTCTTATTAATGGCCACACGCATGTCCCGATGGTCCTGTTTCGCGGTCTTGCCGATGATCTCGATTTGCAGGAGTGGTTGACGAAGTACATCTTTCCGGCTGAAGCGAAGAACGTTACAGAAGAGTTTGTGCGTGTCGGAACTCGACTCGGCCTCGCGGAGATGATCCGCGGTGGGACGACGACCTACTGCGACATGTATTACTTCGAAGACGCGATCGCGGATGAAACTGCGAAAGCGGGTGTTCGCGGCGTGCTGGGTGAAACGATCATCGACTTTCCTGTCGCTGACAACAAGACGAACGCCGAGGGCATGGCTTACGTCGAGAAGTTTGTAGCGCGTTGGAAAGGACACGAACTGATCATTCCGGCGATCGCGCCGCACGCGCCGTACACAGTCTCAGAAGATCATCTCAAAGCAGCGCGAGCCTTTTCCGATCGCACCGGCGCGCCGATCGTGACGCACATCGCCGAAACGAAGCGCGAAGTTGACGACAGTGTAAAAGCGAAAGGCGCGAGCCCTGTCGCATATCTCGAACGTATTGGCTTTTTGAACGATCGTGTGATCGCAGCCCATATGGTCTGGCCGCAGGGAACTGACATCGCGATTCTGAAACGACGTGGCGTTGGCGTGATCCACAATCCGCAGTCGAACATGAAGCTCGCATCGGGTGTTGCTCCCGTTCCGCGAATGTTGTCGGAGAATCTCCTGGTTGGTCTGGGGACGGACGGTGCGGCGTCCAACAACGATCTGAACATGTGGGAAGAGATGGACACTGTCGCGAAGCTGCACAAAGTGTTCACGGGCGACCCAAAAGTGATCTCGGCCCAGCAGGCTTTTGAGCTCGCAACAATTCGCGGCGCCCAGGCGCTGCATCTCGGAAAAGAGATCGGCTCGCTCGAAACCGGCAAGCGTGCCGATCTTTTAGTCATCGACCGCGACACCCTTAATCAGATTCCGCTCTACAACGTCTACTCCGACCTGGTCTACGCCACCAAAGCCTCCGACGTCGAGACGGTCATCATCAACGGGCGCCTCGTCATGCGCAACCGGCGCCTCCTAACCCTCAACGAAGCCGCCGTCAAATCCGACGCCCGCACCTTCCGCGACCGGATCATCAAATCCCTCACGTCCACCGCACCGTAAACAATTGGCCACAAAAAGGCACAAAAAGCACAAACTTTTCTTTTTGTGTTTTTGTGCCTCTTTGTGGCTAATCAATTGTGCCTTTTTGTGGCCCTCTTGCCTCATTGGGGCTGTTGCGGCCATAATGGTCTCGTCAAATTGATACCAACTCGAGCGGGCATAGGCTCGCTTTCGTATTTCAGGAGCCAACAATTTGAGGTCTTTTGCCTATTTTCGCCCCTATACCCATGGAATCCTCCCGACAGTCCTCATTCTAATTACAGCCGCTTTCGCGCTGGGCCAGTCGACTGGCTCGGGTGAAGATGCGTCAGCCAATCCGCTTTTGGCGCGAATCGAGCGTGCTCGCGCGCTCGCCGCCGTCCACCAGCTACAGGCAGCGGCAACCGAGCTCGAAAACATTCGCGCGACCGCGGGCGACGTGACGATACGCAACGCCACAACGCTGATGTTGCTGGGGATTTACCTGGAAGAGGGGAATTACGGCCGCTCGCAGTCGCTGCTGGACGAGGCTTTCCAGGTCCGCGCGACACAAAAGGACGAATCGCTTCGCACGTACTACGCTGCCGCCGGCCAGACCGTCAACGGTATTCGCGCGCACCTCGCTCGTTATCGTACTTACGGCATCAACCCGAGTGCCTCGAACCTGCCTGCCGAAGCCAACACCGATCTGGATCGCGTCCGTTCATTACTCGAAAGACTGATCGCGCAGGCGAAGGAGATCTCGACGCAACAGGGTCGTTCTTACGACGCACTCGCGTTACAGGAGGACGTGCTCGGCATTCGTTTGTCGCTCCCACGAAACAATGACGACCTTGTTAAGTGGCAGAAGGAGTATCAGACGGCGCGAGAAAAAATGGCCTCGTCGCAGATTCAGGTGGCATCACTCGGCCGGTCGCCGGCACTCGATGCCGTCACCAACAGAATTCCTAACCCCTTTGCAACCAAGCCACCCACATCAACTGCAGATTCGGATGCGACGCCGGTGCCCACTCCGGCAGCAGCCAGCACGTCCGGACCCGAGCCACAGTTGGTCAGCACCGGCTCGCTCAGTGGCCGCGAAACAAAGCGTGTCACTCCGGTTTACCCGCCGCAGGCAAAGACCCACAACGTGACCGGAACCGTGCGCGTGTTTGCGATCGTCGATGAAAACGGAAAGATCTGGATCACTAACTCCGAAGGCCCGACGTTGCTACGAAAAGCCGCTGAAGAAGCCGCCCGTGGATGGACATTCCCGCCGTCACTCGTAAATAACAGACCCGTCCGTTTCGCCGGGTATATCGACTTCGATTTCAGACTATAACCGCGGATTTTTGCGGATGAACGCAGATCTGCGTTATCCGCGCGAATCCGCGGCTAATCTTGACTAAAAAGTAAGGTTTAGCTAAGATGCGTCAGATTAATGGTTTAGACGCGCAATGAAGATCTCAGCTCAAGAGGAATATGGCCTGCGCTGCCTGTTGCAGTTAGCCCGCGCCGAAGTGATGGGCGAGTCGTTGACGCTGCCGCAGCTTGCCCGTCTCGAGGGGATTTCGACTGCAAACGCCGGCAAGCTGATGTGGATTTTGAGCAAAGCCGGGCTCGTGCAATCCACTCGCGGTATCAAGGGCGGTTATTCGCTACAGCGGCCCGCCTCCGAGATCCGCTTGAACCAGGTGATACGCGTTCTCGAAGGCGAACCCGCCGAGTCGCATTGCAAGAGTTACGCGGGCGTCCTCGATGCATGCGTACACACGGGCGATTGCGGCATTCGCCCGGTCATCATCGAGCTGCACCAGATC
>DATHTI010000034.1:0-14088 GCA_035463335.1 Pyrinomonadaceae bacterium
TCAACGGTGTCGTTTATGGCGATGCGCCTGCCGAGCTGGAGATCCTGCAACACGGATTGCGGTTTGTAGTCGAGCCGCTCGGCGGGCAGAAGACCGGATCGTTCCTGGACCAGCGCGAGAACCGTCTCGCCGCGCGCGCCGGAGCCGTTACAACAAACAAACGGCGCGCACTCGATTGCTTCACGTTCAACGGCGCGTTTGCACTACATCTCGCACCGGTTTGCGAGAACGTGATCGGGATCGATATCTCCGCTGACGCCGTTGCCGCGGCGCGACGAAACGCGCAACTCAATCAGATGGAAAACGTCGATTTCATCGAGGCAAACGTGTTCGACGTGCTGCGCGAGATGGAAGCGGCCGGCGATCGTTTCGACGTGATCGTGCTCGACCCACCGGCGTTCGCGAAGAATCGCGCGAGCCTGAAAGCTGCTATTCGGGGTTACAAAGAGATCAATCTGCGCGCGTTGAAGTTGTTGAATCCGGGCGGCGTGCTAATCACCTGCACGTGCTCGTATCACGTTTCAGAGGAGCTATTCATCGAAATATTGGCCCAGGCGGCGATCGATGCACACCGGCGAGTTCATATCGTCGAGAAGAGAAATCAGGCAAGCGATCATCCGGTACTGGTGGGCGTACCGGAGACCTATTACTTGAAGTGCGTGATTGCGAGAGTAATTTAACCGCCGATGACGCGGATTAGAGACCCGGATCGTTCTCGACAACGATCCTGGTTGTGTAATCCTTTCCACCTACGGACAGCTTCAAAATGTAAGTGCCGGCTTCGAGCGGCAGGCCTTGCTGGAAGATGTTGCCGAAACCACCACCGCCTCCGCCTCCGCCACCGCCGCCGCCGCCACCACCGAAGCCAGCCGGACGCGGTGGTGGATCGCCGCGCAAATTCCACTGAACCCTGTTCAGACCGGCGTCCTTCGTTCCAACAATATTTCGCACGACTTTCCCCGTGTAATCAGAGATCGTGAGCTTCACATCGCCTGACGCAGCCGACTTCAGGTAGTAACTGATCGCCGTGCCCGGCGCCGGATTCGTGCCACGGAAGAGCTTCGCGCCACCCCAGTAGCGTCCGAGCCGCGGGTCGTTCTGCCAGATCGTTCCCGGTCTCACGTCAAACAACGTTACGTCAGAGTCCCTCACCTTTTGCGTCATCTGCTGAAGCGCGGTGATGTCGTCGAGAATGTAGATACCACGGCCGTGAGTTCCGACAATCAGATCGTTGTCACGCGGGTGGACCAGGATATCGTCTATGCGCAACGTCGGCATGCCTGACATAAACGGCTTCCACTCAGCGCCGCCATTCAGCGAAATGTAAAGACCAAACTCCGTTCCGACGAACAGCAGGTCTTTGTTCTTCGCATCCTCAAGAACAACGTTGACAGATCCCCACTGCGGCAAATTGTTCACGATCGACTTCCACGTCGCACCGTAATCAGTAGTGACGAACAAGTACGGCTTCAGATCGTCAAGACGATGGCCGTCGACCGCGAGATAGCACGTGCCCGCGTCGAAGTTAGAAGGCTCGACGCGCGAAATGTGATATGTCTCGCCAATGCCCGGCACGTTCTTCGAAACGTTGGTCCAGGTCGCACCACCGTCTTTACTGACCTGAACGTTGCCATCGTCAGTGCCAACCCAGAGCACTCCCGGCAGTTTCGGCGACTCAGCCACAGTCACGACGTAGCCGTAACCGGTGTAGCCGTCGTTCTTCGAGGCCATCGGGTCCTTGCCGGGCACGCCCATGATCGGGAGCGTGCTGCGATCGATCTGCTTGGAAAGATCGATCGTTGCCGTCCACGTGTCGCCGCGATCCAGCGATCGGAAGAGCTTGTTACCGCCCACGTAGACCAGTCGCGGGTTGTGCGGCGAAAGATGAATCGGCGTGCTCCAGTAGAAACGAAATGTTTCATTCGCGGATGGAGTGGGAACAACGTTCGACTGAAGGTTCGCACCGAACCCGCCGCCAAATCCCTGCGCCGCTGCGAAAGCCGCGAGCTGTGCGGCGGTGTCGGGTGTTGGCGAAGCGGCTGGCGAAGCGCCCGGTGAAGGACTTGCCGCAGGCTGCGCACCTCCTCCTCCCTGGCGTCCACCGCGTCGCGGCACGCCACGCGGTCGAATGCTTATGCTGCGGCCCGTGCGCAGATCGAGACGCTGCACCGCTCCGCCTTGCGACTCGACGTAGACAGTGTTGTGGTCAGTCGGATCGATCTGCGTGTAGAAACCGTCACCGCCACCGACGCGATACCAGTCAGCATTCGTGATCCCAAACTGGCTCCGCACCATGCTTGGACCACCCCACGAGCCGTTGTCCTGCAAGCCGCCGTACACGTAATACGGCTTACGCATATCGACGCCGATCGCGTAGAACTGCGCCGCGGGAATCGTATTGACAAATTCCCACGTCGCGCCCTGATCGTAGCTGACGTTCAAGCCGCCATCGTTTCCGACTAACAGGTTGTCACTGTTGGCGGGATTGATCCAGATCGCGTGGTTATCGCTGTGCGCGATGCCGGCCTGCAACGATCGGAACGTCTTGCCGCCGTCAGTCGATTTGCTGAAGTTCAAGCCGCCGACGTAAACAGTTTCCGGATTGCGCGGATCGACGCGAATCTTGCTGTAGTACATCGGGCGATTATTTTCGTTACTGACGATGCGCCACGTCTTGCCCTTGTCATCCGAACGCCAAACACCGGATTTCTTCGGATCGACCGGAGTCGGTGTCGGCGAAGCAGCCGGGCTGGGACTCGGCGATGCTGACGGTGACGGGCTCGGGCTTGGCGCTGGTCCACCCTGCGGCTCTTCACCGCCGGTACCAACACTCGGGCCTACTTCCATCTGCGCGTAAACAATGTTCGGGTTCGAACGCGAGACGTCGAGACCGATACGACCGAGCAGTCCTTCCGGCAGTCCGCTGCCTTCGAGTTTCTTCCAGGTCTTGCCGGCGTCGATCGTCTTCCAGATACCGCTCCCTGGTCCACCGCCGTTGAAACCGAAGTTAGTCCGGCGTCGCTGGTAGGAAGCGGCATAAAGTATCTTGCTGTCTGACCAGTCCATCGCGATGTCAATGAAGCCGGTGTCTTCGTCGATGAACTTCACGTTCTGCCAGGTCTTACCGCCGTCCGTAGTTTTGTAGACACCTCGCTCTTTGTTTGGACCGAAGAGATGGCCCACCACCGCGGCATAGACGATGTTCGGGTCCTTCGGATCGATCACGATGCGGGCGATCGTCTGTGAATCTTCGAGGCCCATCTTCGTGAAAGTCTTGCCGGCATCGGTGGATTTGTAGATGCCGTCGCCGAAGCTGGAGCTCTGGCGATTGTTGGGTTCGCCGGTGCCAACCCAGACGATGTTTGGATCGGAAGGAGCGACTGTGACATCGCCGACAGAGTGTGTGCCGTAGGTCTCAAAGATTGGTTGAAAGGTCGTGCCGTTGTTAGTCGACTTCCAAACGCCGTTGGTCGCGAACGCGACGTAGATGATGTAAGGGTTCTGTTCTGCGACCGCGATGTCGTCGATGCGTCCACCCATGCTTGCCGGTCCGATGCTGCGAAAGACAAAGCGTTTCAGCACCGGGTCGGTGGACCAGTTGATGGGCGTTGGAGTCGGACTGGGAGTTGGTCTTGGGCTCTGCGCGGGCGCTGGGCCAGGCGCGGGAGTTTGAGTTGGAGTTTGATTCTGTGAATAGACGGTGATGCTGGCAAAGGCCACCGCGATAACGATCACAACGAGCAGGCCAAGATCGTAAACGGAGCGCGACCGGTCTTTCATGCGAAAGTGTCCTTTCAACGTATTTGTTTTGCCTAAACTACGTGGGATAGAACGAATGCCGTCAGAAATAGGCTAGGTGAACGTGCGGAATATAGCACAAACGATTAGCCACAAAAGGCACAAAAAGCACAAAAATGGATCCAAAAGACGATTTTGTGCTTCTTGTGCCTGCTAGTGGCTACTTATAAGCGGGCCAGCCGGGCTTTGTAATTCGTCCGGCGTTTTTCCATCCAGGCGCGGAAGCTGAATGGCGGCCGCGGCTGAGTGGTGATGATGTGATTGAGATCGCGAAGTATTATTAGCTTCTCGATGTTAGCAGCATCGAACGCACGCTGCGCCACGTCCGGACAACCCGGTGACACTGACGAGGCTTTAGCGTCCACCTCGAAACGTGACGCCTCTACTTTCTCCTTGAACTGCTTCGCCGCTTCGATATTGTCCGTAACGGTCTGCGCCTCCAACTGACTATCCAGCAAAGAGAGGGCCTGCGTGAGATACGCCTTGCGACCGAACGTACCACTCTCGATAATACACGCATCCTTTACGTCGCCCTCGTAGCTCAAATCAGAAAAAACGACGCTTCGGAGGCGTAACTTGATAGCGGACGCTGCTGATGGCACAAATCCAGTCGCAGTATGTCGCGCCATCAGTACACGAACGTACTTCTCGACCACTCCTCCGGGCTCAATGAGTGGGCGATCTTCATCAGCCTGTAAAAAACCAATGGTTGCGGGGCGGCCGTCGTAACTCAGGTCAACGCCAACGCCCCTAACATTCTTTTCCGACAAGTTTCGCAACGTAATTATGTAAGCCGGGCTCGGACTATTCTCTGCGCGAACGCTGACGATCTCGATCGATTTAGTGTCGTTAACAAAGGCCGGCGGCGGTGGTAACGGCGGCACCGTATCCAGCAACGTGATAGTGAAAGGCTCAATCCCGATATCACGCAATTCTTCCAACGTTTTCGTTTCGCCTATACCGAGACGATAAATGCCCACGAAGTCTTCCTGCTCGACGCCTTTCGAACCTCTAAGCAACGTAACTCGCACCGCCACGGTCTCGCCATTGAACTGCGGCTCGACTTTGACCCACCGAACCGGTGGTGATGGCTGACTGCTGCCCGGCACGCGGGCAAAATGGGATACCAGCACAAACTTCCCGAGCTCTGTTGGGCCATTGACGTTCGAATAACCGGGAGGTAGTGCCGGGTTGGCGGCAATTTCCAGCAGTAAAGGTGGTGGTCCCTCGGGGCGCGCGGCAGGCGCAGACATCGACGGCTTTAACGAAGGTGCTTGTTGCTGAGCATTAACGACAGACCACGAGGAGATCGCGAGGAGTGTTGCGATCGCGAGAAGCTTTTTCATCGGGAAACCTCAACCGCGCGAGATAGTGCTGCGCGTGCTGTCTGCAAGACGTTTTGCGTCCGGGAGAGCTTCGAGTGCGCGAAGAACTTGAGCGTCGCTGTCCAGCAATATACGCGCGCCGGCATCGTTTGAAAAGGCCGCGGTGATGATTTCCTGCCGCAGGCGCAACTTCGCGAAGTCCAGCTCTTCATCGATCTGAGCGGGTTGGACCTGGAGCACCGGCTGCGCGCGCACGAAATTACGAAACGCTTCGATAACGCGATCTGTTATCGGGAAGTCTCCGGGCTTCGCGTTCCTGCCGTACTGAACTTTCTCGACCCGGTAAGATTCCAGACCGGGAACGATTCCGGCCGCGAGATGTCGTGTGAACTGAAACGCCGCTTCTGCAATATGCAAACGGGTTGGCGTATTGGCAGGCTCTTTGACTTCAATGTCCGGCGTGATGCCGCCGCCACCATAAAACACGCGTCCCGCGGCTGTTTGTACTGGTGGCCCAGTGTGTGGGTGCGGAGTTGGCGAAGCCAGCGAGAGTGGAGCTTCGATGTTGTGTGGTCCATTCGCGCCGGCTGGCGGAGTCTGGTTTTCTGTGGGCTCGTGTCGCGTGTAGTAATCGTAGAGCGAGCCGCTCGAATAGTCGCGCTGCAACGAGCGACCGTAAGGTGTGTAATAACGCGCGGTCGTGAGCGTGAGCCCAGTGTTGAATGGCAACTGGAATATGCGTTGCACGAGACCTTTGCCGAAACTCGTCTCACCGATTATCAAGCCGCGGCCGTGGTCCTGAATAGCGCCCGCGACGATTTCCGATGCTGAGGCGCTGTTGCGATTGATGAGTACGACTAAGGGAACGGTGATCGGGTCGGATCCGGTGGATTTGTAAGTAATCGGCTCGCTGTACTCAGTGCGGCCTTTAACCGAAACCACGACTGTGTCGCGCGGCAGAAATTCACTCGCCACATCAATCGCCTGATCTAAAAGCCCGCCGGGATTGCCGCGCAGATCGAGAATCAACTGTCGCATGCCCTGCTCTTGCAGGCGCCTCATCGCCTTTGAAAGCTCGTCGTCACTCGAACGCTGAAAACCGCCGGTCAGGCCGATGTAACCCGTGCCCGGGCGGATCATGTAAGAGTTGCGAATCGTCGGCAGCGGCACCGCATCGCGAACAATCGTGAAATACAGCGGTGCTTCGGAACCGGCGCGCTCGACCTTGATCGTTACCGGCTCAGCCAGCCCACCGCGCACGTTCTTCGAGACCTGATCGCTGCTCCAGTCACGAGCATTTTTTCCGTCGACTTCGACGATGCGATCGCCGTATTTCAGCCCGTGTTTCGCAGCGGGTGTTCCTTCGACCACTGATTGCACGTAGACGCCGTCGTGATGTTGGACGATCGTGACGCCGATGCCGTAGAAGCGCGAATCCTGGTCCTCTTTCAGTTTTTTGAACTCGCTGTAGGGGAAGTAAGCGGAATGCGTATCGAGGGTCGTAAGCATTCCCTGAATCGCGGCCTGCGTGGCTTTTTCGTGATCGATGTCGCCGGAGTAGTTGCTGGTGATGGTGGCGACGGCTTCGTTGTAGTCTTTTTCGATCTCGTCGACGACGCGATAAGAGTTCTTTGCGTTAGTGGAAGTGAAGGTGCGGAGGTGGTTGTTACCGCTGCCAATCATGCCGCCGAATATGGCCGCCACCAGGATCAGGCCCGCCGCGCTGAGCGCGAAGCGCTTGTCGACCCAGAATTCGTTGTATCTTGGTGGAGGGGATTTCTGTAATTCGCGGGCGACTTCCATTGCCAAAATATACCACACCGCACACGACTCTGCTCCCATCCACAGATTACGCAGATGTCATAAACAATCTGTGTAATCTGTGGATAAAGGCTCTGTGTTATATTGCGGATGAGGCATGTCCGCATCTCTTTCGGTCATCATTCCCGCTTACAACGAAACAGCCCGGCTGGGGAAAACCTTGCGGGCCGTCGTGGACTATCTCCGCCAAAACTTTCCCGAGGGCGAGCTGATCGTCGTCGACGACGGCTCATCCGACAAAACCGCCGAGCTTGCCCGTCAGGTTTTCGAGGATTCGGGCGACTTCCGCACCTCCGTCATCAGTTACAAATCAAACCTCGGAAAAGGCCGGGCCGTAAGACTGGGCCTGCTGGCTGCGCGCGGTGACGTGGCGCTGTTTTCCGATGCCGACCTCTCCACACCCATAACTGAAGCACCAAAACTCGTCGACCCAATCGTTAAAGGAGAGTGCGACGTAGCTTTCGGTTCGAGAGCTTTGAACCGCGACCTGATCGGAGTGCATCAATCGTGGCGTCGCGAGCAGGGCGGGCGCATCTTCAACCTCGTGGTCCGCGTGGCGACGGGAATGCCGTTCTGGGACACGCAGTGCGGCTTTAAAGCATTTCGGATGAGCGTGTGCCGCCCGCTGATCGAAGCAGCGACTGTCGATCGGTTTGGGTTTGACGTAGAGCTGCTGTTTCTCGGCTTTCGCGCCGGCTTGAATATGAAAGAGATTCCGGTGCGGTGGGACCACAACGAGGGCAGCAAAGTGGCCATGCTCAGCGACAGCTTCAAGATGGTCAACGAAGTGAATCTGATCCGCCAGCAGGCGCGGCGCGGGGTTTACGACACGGCCATTCGCGCGGTGCATGATCTCAAACGACCATAGGCTCTATAATCAGGAGCCATGACAGCACGACTCAACGTCAACATCGATCACGTCGCCACCGTGCGGCAGGCGCGTCGTGCGCCGGAGCCGAGCGTGCTCGCCGCTGCAATGGCGTGTGAGCAAGCCGGGGTGGACGGCATCACGGTCCACCTGCGCGGCGATCGCCGCCACATTCAGGATCTCGATATCGAGGTCCTCCGCAAGTCAGTCACGACTTACCTGAACGTCGAGATGGCTGCGACTGAAGAGATGCTCGGCATCGCGCTCGCCGCCAAACCCGATGCGGTCACGCTCGTCGCTGAAAATCCCAATGAGATCACGACGGAAGGTGGCCTCGACGCCAGGACAAACATTGCGATCGTGCGTGCCACCGTGTCGAAGCTGCGCTCCGGTGACATTCTCGCAAGCTTGTTTATCGATCCCGACGCGGAACAGATCGAGGCTGCGCACGATGTCGGCGCCCAGCAGGTCGAGTTGTGTACCGCGGCTTATGCTGAAGCGACGCTCGGGGCGCGCGGCATTCACGGCGAAGGAGCCGCGCACGCGGCGCACGAGTTACGCCGGTTGAGAGAGGCGGCGGAATTGGCGATGCAGTATGGATTGAGCGTAGCCGCCGGTCATGGACTGACTTACCGTAACGTTGGCGCAGTAACAGAGATCAAGCAGATCACTGAATTCAACATCGGCCATAACATCGTTTCGCGTGCGATCTTCGTTGGGTTGGAGAATGCGGTGAGAGAGATGATCCGTGTAATCCGTGGCAAAAGCTAACCGCGGATTACACGGATGAAAGAAGGATTCACCGGGAAGCCAGTTGCATTCGAACTACGGAGCGGTCGAATTCCGTTTTTGCAATTGCCAGATCATCTTCGCTGCCACTCCAGGCATTGATCTGTTTCTCGAGCTGGTCGCGCAACTGTTTCGCACGGGCAGCGTCAATCTCGTCCGGTCGCTCCGCGACTTCCGCGAGCACCGATACGTGATCGTCACGCACTTCCACAAACCCGCCCGACACATGCAACTGAAAATTCTTCCCGTCCTGCACGTACGCCAGCACGCCGGTTTGCAGTTGTGAGATCAGCGGCGTGTGGCCGGGCAGGATTCCCAGCTCACCACCGAGTCCTGGCACCGTCACCATATCAACCGGCTCAGCCAGTACGCGCCGCTCGGGAGTTACGACTTCGAGTTGAATCTTTTCCGCCATAGACTAGTGAGCGAGGGTCTTCGCCCTTTCGATCGCTTCCTCGATCGTGCCGACCATGTAGAACGCTTGCTCCGGCAGGTCGTCGTGCTTGCCGTCAACCAGCTCGCGGAAACCTCTCACCGTGTCTTCGAGTTTGACGTACTTGCCTTCGAGTCCGGTGAACTGCGCCGCCACGAAGAACGGTTGCGAAAAGAACCGCTGAATCTTTCGCGCGCGCGAAACGATCAGCTTGTCTTCGTCGGAAAGCTCGTCAAGACCGAGAATCGCGATGATGTCCTGTAGATCTTTGTAACGCTGCAACACGCGCTTCACGTCCTGAGCCGTATCGTAGTGCTCCTGTCCGATGACGCGCGGATCGAGAATGCGTGACGACGAAGCCAGAGGATCGACCGCCGGATAAATTCCGAGCTCTACGATCTGTCGTGAAAGTGCGGTGACGGCGTCGAGGTGCGCGAACGTTGTTGCCGGCGCGGGATCGGTATAGTCGTCAGCAGGTACGTAAACCGCCTGGATCGACGTGACCGAACCCGTCTTCGTTGACGTGATGCGCTCCTGCATTTCGCCCATCTCTGTCGCAAGGTTCGGCTGGTAACCTACCGCCGACGGCATACGACCGAGCAGTGCCGACACTTCCGAGCCCGCCTGTGTGAAACGGAAGATGTTGTCGATAAAGAGCAGCACGTCGAGTCCCTGATCGCGGAAATACTCGGCGACGGTCAGGCCTGAAAGCGCGACGCGCAGGCGCGCTCCGGGCGGCTCAGTCATCTGCCCGTAAATCAGCGCCACCTTCGACTGTCCAATTGTTTTCATGTCGACCTTAGTCAGATCGAACAAGCCAGTGTCGTGGAAATGCTTGTTGAACTCGTCGCCAAACTGGATAACCTGCGACTCGACCATTTCGCGCAGCAGGTCGTTGCCCTCGCGCGTCCGCTCGCCGACACCCGCAAACACCGAAAAGCCCGAGCGCGCTTTCGCGATGTTATTGATCAACTCCATCACGATAACGGTCTTACCCACGCCCGCGCCGCCGAACAGTCCGATCTTGCCGCCGCGCAGGAACGGCTGAATCAGGTCGATGACCTTGATGCCGGTTTCAAACATCTGCAACTCGGTCGATTGCTCTTCAAACGTCGGGGCATGACGGTGGATCGGGTAGCGTTTCTCGTGTTTCACCGGACCGAGGGTGTCGACCGGCTCGCCGATGACGTTGAGCACGCGGCCGAGCGTTCCCTCGCCCACCGGCATTGTGATCGGGCCGCCGGTGTCGATGGCCTGCATGCCGCGGACCATGCCGTCGGTCGGAGTCATCGAAACCGTTCGGACGCGGCCTTCGCCGAGGTGCTGCTGCACTTCCGCGATCACGTCGATTGGCGTAGGTACGTCGAACCCGTCCGAGACCACTCGCAGTGCCTGGTAAATCGGCGGCAGGTAGCCTCCCTGAAACTCGACGTCGAGCACGGGGCCGATAATCTGGACGACTTTGCCGACGTGATGCCCGTCGGCGCTGAGGTTTCCATTAGGCGTAGCCATACTGTCTCTGAACTCCTCTTTTCACCTATAAAGGCGACGAAAACTGGCAGGATTAAAAGCCGGATAACATACCACAGCGCTCTAATCCGAGCAAAATCAGTCACAGATCTGCGCAGATCTGTGGCTAATTTTCCTGAAACCCTACTTGTACTAGCCACGTAGTACAACTCGGGATGAGCCAGATTTTCTCATTGAGCCCTTCGCATCCCATGCCGCTCTACGCGCAGCTAACGCGAGCGATTCGGTTCGCGATTGCGACGGGACGGCTACGGGTCGGGGAACAGTTGCCAACCGTCCGGCAGTTAGCAGTCGAGCTTCGCGTTAACGCCAACACGGTCGCAAAAGTCTACGCCGAGCTGGAACGCTCCGGAATCCTCGAAACACGAAGAGGCGTGGGAACATTTGTCAGCGCCCGCCATCTCGACGGCAATCATCGCGATGAACATGAGAAGCACTTGAAGGAACTGGTCGATCGCTTTCTGGAAGAAGCTAGTGCGATGGGGTTCTCGCTTGACGACTTGCTGGACCAACTTCAGAGCCGGCGCAAAAAGGAGCCTAACTAAGATGTCTACTACGAGTCTGATTCACACCAGGAGTAACGTACCCTCCACCGAGATGCCGCGCGTCAACGTCGTATCAGCGGTCGTTTTAATCACGCCGCTCTTACTCGGCGCCCTCGCGACCTGGTTAACATTCAGTCCTGTGGGCCTGATCGTGGGATTGATTCTCGGACTACTGCTGGCGCAGGCGCCAAAGGTCGCGCGGCAGTGGGAACGGGCGGTTGTTTTAAGACTTGGTCGATATGTCGGTTTGCGTGGTCCAGGTCTGTTCTGGATCATTCCGTTTGTCGATTCAGTTTCAGCGTGGGTGGACCAGCGCGTGATCACGACGAGCTTCGCTGCGGAAGAAACGCTCACGTCCGATACGGTGCCGGTCAACGTTGACGCTGTGCTTTTCTGGATGGTCTACGATCCTGAGAAAGCGGCGCTCGAAGTTCAGAACTACCCGCAAGCGGTGAGCTGGGCGGCACAGACGGCACTGCGCGACATCATCGGCAGAACTTCGTTGACTGATCTATTGCGTGGCCGTGAGCGGATCGAGGAAGAGTTACAACAGTTGATTGACGAGCGGTCGAATCCGTGGGGCGTGACTGTCCAATCAGTTGAGATGCGCGACGTCATCATTCCCCCGGCGCTTCAGGATGCGATGTCACGCGAGGCACAGGCAGCGCGAGAGAAACAGGCGCGCATCATCCTCGGCCAGGCTGAAGTCGAGATCGCGCACTCGTTCGAGACCGCGGCGCGGTCGTATCGAGATAACCCAACCGCCCTTCACCTGAGGGCGATGAACATGTTGTATGAAGGCTTGAAGGAGAAGGGTGCGTTGATGCTCGTCCCGAGCAGCGCAGTTGAATCGATGGGCATGGGCGGCCTTCTCGGCGCGGCCGCTCTCCGGCAACAAACCCTAACCGGAAGCGATGATGTCCCGGAGTAATCGTGATATCTGTGTAATCTGTGGTTAATGACTTTCCGGGTCGATCCGGATCTTCATTCTTTGCAGGATTTGCAGATCCTCTTCAGTGAGATCGAGGCTGGCGGTTTCCGTCGTGCTCTCATCGTCCCCCGCGTGAGGCCGCAGCCCGATCTCGAGCCGCAGCGTCAATTCCATCTCGTAACCCGCCTCGCGCAGGCGCTCGATGGCTTCGGCAACCTTCGTTGAGTTTTCCACTGACTCGTTGATCGCGGTGCCGATTTCGCGAACAATCTCTTTGGCGTCGTCATCGATTTCCATTCGCTGTTATGCTACGCCAGTCGTCGAAGATTGCCAACTCCGAATCGGCAATTCATATTCAGCAATGTTAGACTTGGCCCTATGTTCGGAACGATCGGAATCCTGACTGGCGGTGGTGATGCACCGGGCCTCAACGCCGTGATTCGCGCTGTCGTAAAAACTGCCACCTGCGAGTACGGCATGCGCGTGATCGGAATCGAAGACGGCTTCGAAGGTCTGCTCGGCGCTACCCGCACTCGCCAGCTTTCATCGGGCGACGTTCGTGGTCTATTGCCGCGCGGCGGCACGATTCTCGGCACTCGCAATCGCGGGCAATTTGTTGAAACAGCTTGTGGCGACTCGGAACGCGACGCCGAGAGTGTTTACCAGGAAGCGATCTCGAACATGAAAGTCGTGGGTATCGATGCGCTCGTGGTCCTGGGTGGTGAAGGCACACTCACGATCGCCCATGAGTTCGATAAGCGCGGCGTTCCGGTCTGCGGTGTGCCGAAGACGATCGATAACGATCTCGCGTGCACCGAGCTGACGTTTGGCTTCGTAACTGCGCTCGACATCGCGACGGAAGCTCTCGATCGCCTACACACAACTGCCGAGTCGCACGATCGCGTGATGATTCTGGAAGTGATGGGCCGGCACGCCGGCTGGATCGCGCTTCACTCCGGTATCGCGGGTGGCGCTGACGTGATCCTGATTCCGGAAATTCCTTTTTCACGCGAGGCGGTTGCAGATAAGATTCGACAACGCGATCTGAGTGGATCAAATTTTAGTATCATCGTCGTCGCCGAGGGCGCTTTGGAGATCGGTCACGAGCTTGTTTATCAAGACAAGGGTGATGAAAAGCATGCACCCCGGCTCGGTGGCATCGGCATACACCTGCAACACGATCTGGAAGAAATAACCGGGCGCGAAACGCGTTGTGTGGTGCTCGGACATCTCCAGCGAGGCGGCCGTCCCAATGCTTTCGACCGGATGCTGGCGACGAACTTCGGCTCATGTGCCGTCCGGGCGCTGGCTAATAGCAAAAGTGGCGTGATGGTTGCTTTACAGGCGGGCGATGTGGTTACGGTGCCGTTGACGGAAGCCATCAAGGGAATCAAGACTGTGCCTCCTAACGGACAGTTAGTAAGGACGGCTCGTGATACAGGTATTTCCTTTGGCGCTCCTGACGAGGCCAGTTATCATAAACAACAATAGTTATGTCCCAACAAGGAATTAAAGACAAATTGCAGGGTGAGCTCGACGAGCTGGAATCCGAGCTGCGCATTCACCTGCCCAAAGAGATCAAGCGGGCACTCGAGTTTGGCGACCTGCGCGAGAACTCCGAGTATCGCGCGGCGCTCGACCGCCAGAACGTCGTGAAAGCGCGGATCGTGGAGCTGCGACAGAGGATCAGCGAGATTGCGTCGATCGATCCCAACAAGGTGCCGCGCGATAAGGCGTCGTACGGCTCGACGCTCGTCTTGTACGACGGTGAAAAAGACGAAGAAGTGACGTATCGACTGGTGACGCCGGAAGAGAGCGATCCGGCGCAGGGGCTGATCTCGACGACCTCGCCCGTTGGCCGGAGTTTAATGGGCAAACAGGAAGGCGACGAGGTGGCGGTGCGTACGCCCGCGGGCGCACGCACGTTCGAGATCAGGCAGTTGCGTACGCTACACGACGAACTGGAAGCCGGGAGCTAGATTTCTCTGTGCAACCTCTGTGTTCTCTGTGCCTCTGTGGTTAGTTTGTACGGAACTGAACAAACCACC
>DATHTI010000035.1:0-2130 GCA_035463335.1 Pyrinomonadaceae bacterium
TTACTCCTGACCAGATACTGCCGTCGACAGGCTGCATCGTCCAGGCAGAGCTCGGCGCGAACAATGCTGCGGCGATGGACATCGTTGCCGCGTGCTCCGGTTTTTTGTATGGCGTGTCGATGGCCGACTCGATGATCAGGACGGGCCAGATACGACACGCTGTTGTAGTCGGCGCGGAGATCCTGACGCAGTACGTTGACTACACCGATCGACAAACGTGCGTGTTGTTTGGCGACGGCGCGGGCGCGGCGGTGTTAGGACCAGTTGAGAACGGTCGCGGCATTCTCGCCAGCAAGATCAAGTCTGACGGGCGTTACGAGGAACAGCTTTTTTCACCGGGCGGCGGCACGCGCAGAAAACCGACTGCCGAGACGCTCGCGGCCGGCGATCACTTCTTCAAGATGAAGGGCAACGAGCTGTTCAAAGTTGCGGTTCGCTCGATGGCTGAGATCTCGCGTGAAGTGCTCGAGCAGGGTGGAGTGAAGTCTGATGACATCAGCCTGTTTATTCCGCACCAGGCGAACCAGCGAATCACTGAAGCGGTTGCGGATCGATTGAACGTTGACATGGCGAAGGTTTATTCGAACATCGCGGTCCATGGCAACACGTCATCGGCCTCGATACCGATTGCGCTCGACGAGTGCGTCGAGGCTGGACGGATCAAGGCGGGTGATCTGGTGTTGATGGCTTCGTTTGGCGGTGGCGTGACGTGGGGCGCCGTGTTGATGCGATGGTGACGGCGATCGTTTTTCCCGGTCAGGGTTCGCAAGCCCCTGGCATGGGGAAGGATCTGGCAGAAAAGTTTGCGGTAGCACGACAGGTCTTTGAAGAAGCTGATGACGCGTTGGGCTTCGCGATTTCGCGGCTTTGCTTTGATGGTCCAGCGGAGGAGCTACAGTTAACGGAGAACACGCAGCCTGCGATTCTTACGGTGTCTGTAGCGGCGTTTCGCGCGATGCAGGAAGCGGGAATTAGTGCGCCGGCATTTGTCGCGGGACATAGTTTGGGTGAATATTCCGCGCTTGTGGCCTCGGGCTCATTGAGTCTGAGCGAAGCGGTTCGCACCGTGCGCGCGCGTGGACAGTACATGCAGGAAGCTGTGCCGGTCGGTACTGGCGCGATGGCTGCAGTAATTGGCGGCGATCTCGATGCGATCGAACGCATTTGTGCGGAAGCGCGTGGCGATCAAGTCTGCTCGATCGCGAACATCAACGCGCCGAACCAGATCGTGATTGCAGGTAATACCGAGGCTGTAGATCGCGCCGTTGAGTTGTTGAGCGGTGTGGCGCGGAAAGTGGTCAAGTTGAAAGTGAGCGCGCCGTTTCATTGTGCGCTTATGAAGCCGGCGCAGGACAGGCTCGCAGTTGATCTTGCAGCGTTGAATTTCAGCGTTCCTGCGATGCCGGTAGTAACGAACGTCGATGCGCGCGCGACAACCGCGCCGGATGAATTGCGCGACGCGCTCGTGAGACAGGTTTCAGCCCCCGTGCGTTGGGTCGAGTCTATGCAGTTGCTCATCGAGCAGGGCGCCGGGACGTTTGTCGAAGCCGGGCCCGGAAAAGTTTTGTCAGGTCTTATGCGTCAGATCAGTCGCGACGTGAAGATGCTGAACGTGGAAGACGCAGCGAGCCTGGAAACAACAGGAGCTGCCCTGGCTGCGGAGATTGAGTAGTTTAATTAACTCACAGAGGAGCAAACACGATGCCCGATCAAGAGATCGAGAACAAGGTAAAACAGATTATCGTCGATGAGCTTGGTGTCGATGAAAACGAAGTGACGCCCAACGCCAGATTTATCGACGACCTCGGCGCCGACTCGCTGGACACGGTCGAACTCGTGATGCGTTTTGAAGAGGAGTTTGGCATTGAGATTCCCGACGAAGACGCGGAGAAGATCCAAAGTGTGCGGGACGCCTATAACTATATCGACCAGCACAAGAAATAGCTCAATAGGTCCTATACGGCTTATAGGAGTTATAGGACCTATATAGCTCTCCCAAGGAGTTTTATTTTGACACGTCGTGTCGTGATTACAGGCCTCGGCCTCGTCACTCCGGTTGGCAACACTGTCGAAGACACGTGGACCGCTCTCATGAGCGGGCGCAGTGGTACCGACTACATCAAGAAGTTC
>DATHTI010000036.1:0-7901 GCA_035463335.1 Pyrinomonadaceae bacterium
TCAGTTTGATACGCCGCTGACAGCGTCTTGTACGGCCCGGACTCGTAAGCGACGGCGAGGAAGTAATAGGTCGACGGCGTCCGCTTGATGTCACTTTCATATCGCGCCGCTTTCAACAGCGCATCGATAGACTGGTCCGGATTAGTCTTGAGCGTCAGGAAACCGACAGCGTAGTTCAAATAAGCGAGCGTGTCGTCTTTGCCTTTGAACGGCGCCCACTCAGTCGGCGTTTTACCTGCCTCGATCTCGCTGATGGCTGCGCGCGCATATTCGAGAGCGGTGGTGTTGAAGCTCTCATTCTTCGCGGACGCGGCCAGGTAGCCGGCATAGCCCAGATCGATCTTGGCGCGCAGGTAGTTTGGCTCATCGACGAGGATCTTCGCGCCGGTGCTGTAAGCTTCCGTAAACTTCTTTTCGTTGATGAGAACCGGCAGGTTCTGCTTACGCTCGTCACGTTCGTAGAACATGACCCACTTCGTCAGGTAATCCGTGTACTGATCTTTGTCTTTGTTATATTTCTGGAGATAGTCGCGCGCTGCCTGGTAAGCCACCGCGGGATTTCCCTGACGATTATCGACAAACCGCTTGTAAATCTCGATCTTGACGGGATCGTCCGTCTCCTGCGCCAGCACCGTTTGCCGGGCTCCGAACCCCAGGACGACAAGCGCCAGCAATAAAGCCAGGCTAAATCTTTGTCCCAACCACTTCATATCAACTCTCCTCCGCTCCTTCTTCCTCAACCAGTGAGGTTAGACGCTCAGGTGCCCACTAAGGGTTTTATCCTGCTGAGGTTATAATCTCTTGGACTTCTCTGTGCAACCTCTGTGTTCTCTGTGTCTCTGTGGTGGCTAAATATCACGTAAATACAACCACAGAGTCACACAGAACACAGAGGTGCACAGAGAAGAAGTTGAAATAATAAAAATACTAATGACCAATACAAACCGACGCCCTGACCATATCAAATTCTCGGGCCGCATTCTATTTCTAACCGACGACACTGCCCTGATCCGCCAGCAGCTCGAAGCCACCGGCGAAGAAGCTGCCGCACTCGAAACCGAGCTCGCTTCGCGCCTCAGCGCGGGCGTTCTGCCGCTGATGAGCAACATCTCGACTGACGAGATCACGCCCGGCTGGGTGTGTTTCTATTACGACGAAACGCTGGGCCAGTATGTTTACGTCGGCATGCGCGAAGGCGCCGTTAAAAAAGACGAAGTCAAAAACGGTGGGTTTGCAGTCGTTGTTTCCGGACTTTCGAAAGGTTGTGGCTCCTCTCGCGAAACGGCGCCGTACGCGGAGAAAGCCGCCGGTGTACAACTCGTGATCGCGCAGAGTATCGAGAAGATCTACGGGCAGAACTCGCAAAACATCGGTCTCCTGACTTCAACTGATTTCAGTCTCATCGATCGTATTCGACGCGGCGAGGAGATCCCGCTGACGGAGTTTACGAAAGGGCTCGATCCGATCTCGCAGGACATCGTTACGCACGGCGGACTTTTCAACTACAACAAAGCGCGGCTCTCCGGAAAAGTCTCACCGCCGCCGATCGAAACCACGAGGCGCCCGATGACCATCGTCGAGAAGATCATCGCGCGTCATGCATTCGTGACCGCTGGAAAGATCGGCGTCGAAGCAGTTAAACCGGGCGACGCGTTGTTCGCACTCGCAGACGTGCGCTTCTCGCACGAGTATGTGACGCCGATGGCCGAGTCGCTGTTCAAACAGGCGCTCGGCGCTGACGCGCGCGTGTCTGAGCCCGAATCCGTGTTTGCGTTCCGCGATCACCTGACGTTTCTTGGGCGCGTGATGTCGCCGAAGCATCGTGAGATGGGTCTCTTGGAAAAGGCCGAGGGTTTGGCTACAACGCAGCAGAGTTTCACGACGCAGCAGAACATCAGGCTTTATGGCGAGAGCCCGGAGGGCGGCTCGGAAGCGATCTGTCACAACGCGGTCGTCGAAGATCTCGCGTTGCCGGGTCAAATCGTCATCGGCACTGATTCACACACGTGCATGGCCGGCGTGCTCGGCTGTTTCGCGTTCGGCGTCGGATCGACTGACATGGCAAACGCGTGGTACACGAAAGACATTCGCATCCGTGTGCCCGAGACCGTGCGTTACGTTTTGAAAGGAAAGAAGCGCGCCGACGTCGCTGCGAAAGACGTGATGCTTTTCATACTCGCGTCGGAGTATATGAAATCGAGCAAGGGTATCGGCAAAGTGTTGGAGTTTGCGGGTGAGGATTTGCAGAACTGGTCGATGGACGAGCGCGCGACGTTGACGAATATGGCGGTCGAAGCAGGCGGAACGACCGGAATTATCGAGCCTGACGAAGTGACGCTCGATTATGTGGTGCGCACTCGCGGGCTCGATCCGGAGGTGGTTCGCAAGGGATTTGTTTACAGCGATCCGGATGCGGAGTATGCGGCCGTTTTCGAGATCGATCTCGATGAGATCGGGCCGATGGTTGCGACGCCAGGTGATCCGCGGAATGGCATTCCGATCGAGGAGCTCGAAGGCGAAGTTCGCATCGATGCGGCTTACGGTGGCTCGTGTACCGGCGGCAAGATGGCTGATATGGACATGTATGCCGCGGTGCTCGAAAATGCGCTCGCGCGTGGCAAGCGCGTGAAGGAAGGCGTGCACCTTTACATTCAGTTTGGGTCGCAGAAGATCAAGCAGTATGCGAGGCAGCGTGGGTATATCGACCTGTTCGAGCGCGCTGGCGCTGAGTTGATCGATCCGTCGTGCGGCGCCTGTATCAACGCGGGTCCGGGCGCGTCGCCCTCGCCGGAGACTGTAACTGTCAGCGCGCAAAACCGGAATTTTCCGGGTCGCAGCGGCCCCGGCAAGCTCTACCTCGCCTCACCATACGTAGTCGCCGCCTCCGCAATCGCCGGAAAGATCGTGGATCCGAAGAACATTTAACCGCGGATTACGCGGATTTCCTGAAACTTTTAACCATCCTCACGCACTTACCTACCGAGAGCGATGACTGGCGCGTTCGCGGGAACACTGATGAACAGTTCAGCAGACCTGGTAACTCGCGTGTGCCAGGGCGATGCGGATGCCTTCCGCCTGATTTTCGAAAGGTATTCGCGGCCCGTCATCAGTTTCATTTACGACATGGTCAACGATCGCGGGCTGGCTGAAGAGCTGACCCAGGAAACGTTCGTCCGCGCCTTCCGCGCGATTCACACCATGCGCGCTGAAACAAAGCTCTCAACCTGGCTGTTTGGCATTGCGAGAAACGTCGCGCGCGAGTCGCTGAGGGCACGCGCCCGCGCCAACACGCACGTCGATCTCGCGGATAAGTCGGTCATGGATTTAAGCGACGACAAACCGGTGCCGGTCGAAGGGCTGTTGAGCAAGGAGTTGAACGATCTGATACAGCGCTCGCTGGCCGCGCTCGACGAAGACAAGCGGCTGGTGTTCACGCTCAAAGTGCTCCACCAGTGCAGTTACGAAGAGATCGCCGCAATCACCGGTTTCTCGCTCGCGAAGTTAAAGACTGATTTGCACCGCGCCCGCGCGGAAATGAGGAAGAAGATCAGTCCGTACGCTGGAGTTGGTTATGAAGTGTGAAGTTTGCAGTGAGTTGTTGGAAGAGTACCTGGACGGTGAGCTGGCGCTGCACGATCGCGAGCAGGTCGACGCGCATTTGCTCGCGTGCGTCGAGTGCTCCGAGAGCTTTGCGGCGCTGACCGCAGAACAGGAGCTCTTCGCACGTTACGATCGCGAAATCGAAGTGCCGCCGTTCCTCTGGACGAGGATCGCAGCACACACTAATACGCCAAAACGCAGTTGGGTCTCGAGCCTGTTTGGGAAGCCATCACTCGCAGGCGCGATCGCAGTGTTGTTGATCGCGCTTGCAATCGGCCTCGTCTATTTACGATCGAAACAGAAGACTCCGGAGCCTTCAGTAGCAACAACACCCTCAACCACCCCAGCCCCAGATCCGGTTCGTAAATCCGTCGAATCCGCGGCTAATAAACCTGAAGTAATCGCTACGCACCGGAAACCAAAACCTCGACTTAAACCAAAAACCACAGATCAATCGGATGTGCTCTCTTCAGATCTCGCGTACCTCGATTTCGACGAACAGGACACTGTCAAACACATCGAGCAAAGCAAGCTCCTTTTGCGCTCGATCAAAAACGTTCAGATCTCTGACACGGACGAGGAGATCGACGTCACTTACGACAAAGCACTCTCGCGTCGCCTGCTGAATGAAAACGTGGTCCTGCGCCGCGACGCCGAGATGAAAGCAAAGTTTCCGACTAAAACACTCCTCGCTGATTTGGAACCGTTCCTGATTGACATCGCTAACCTGCCCGATCGTGCACGCCCTCAAGACGTGCGGGAAATCAAGGAGCATGTGCAAAAGACTGAAATCGTGGCAGCGTTACTGGATTACCAGGATCGCGGCACCAACAATCGCTAATGAGAATAGAGGCTAAAGAAATGTTGAAAAACCTTACATCGATTAGGCGCGCCCGCGTGGCAACGAAGCGCATCGCGTTGCTCTTCTGCGTGCTTGTTTTGACGGTCGGTCTCGCTACCGCGCAACAGGGAAGCGGATCTGGTTCTGGCTCCGGTAACGGTTCCGGTTCTGGTTCCGGTTCCGGCAACGCGGCGGGCTCGGGTTCCGGTGTGGGCCGTTATTACCAACAGAGCCCCGGTGAACCCACGACTGTCTTTCGCAGCGCGCGCGACCTCATCACCGACGGCGAGTGGGCCAAAGCGCAGGCAAAGTTTGACGAGTACATTACGTCGTTTCCGAACGAGAAGAATATTGACGCAGCGCTCTACTGGAAGGCGTACGCGGATTACAAGCTGGCGAAGTACGATCGGTGCCGCTCGGCGCTCGATGTGCTGATGGCGAAATATCCAAACTCGAGTTGGAAAGACGACGCACGCGTGTTGTTAGCGCAGGTGCCCGGCGGTGCGGCGGCCGCATACGCAGATCTCGTCAGAGAGGTGCAATCGGTCCAAACAACTGTGACTACTGCGCCCGTAATCCAACAGCCATTGGTTTACACGCCCACAGTGACGTTACCGCCGATGCAGATCGCTCCCGCGGCGCAGGTTAGTCAGGTTTACGGCGTGGCAACACCAGGCCCCATTGGTTTTGGTCCTGCCGAGGATGCAGACGACGAGAACAGCAACGATCCATGTGAGTTCAAGATCGTGGTCCTCCAGGCGTTGTTTCAGACCGATGTGCAACGAGGCATCATGGCTGCCAGCGAATGGCTCAAGCCCGGTTCGACACAGACCATGCGTTGCAAGAGTGCGGCGCTAACATTGCTCGGTCGCAACGGCGGCAAGACAGTTACGCCTGTGATCCTCGGCGTCGCTCGTAGCGAGCCGGATCTCAAACTGCGCGCTCGCGCCATCTCCGCGCTCGGCGCTACCAACGACGACAGTGTGGTTGATTCGCTGCGCGACTTCGCCATGAGCTCGCAGGATAATTCAATCGTCGAAGCGTCACTCTACGCGCTGAGCAAGCACACGGGTGAGCGAGCGATCATGGTGCTCAGCGAGTTTGCTACGAACGCCAGCAGAACGATTCCCCAGCGCAAGGTCGCCATTGCGAGCATCGCTTCTCGTCCCGGCGAGCCCGCGGTCGATGCGTTGTTCAGAGTTTATGACGGAGATCAAACTGTGGAGATTCGCAAAGCAGTCATCTCCGGTTTCGGAAATCGCAAGAGCGAGCGTGCGGGCACGAAACTTTTTGACATTGCACGCAGCGCGGACAATGTCGAGCTTCGCAAAGCCGCGATCAGCGCGATCTCGCGTCGCGGTGGAGATAAAGCGACCGAGTTTCTGCTCAACCTTTACGACATTGAAAAGAATGAGGAGCTGAAAGATCAGATTGTCAACTCACTTGGATATGGCAGCGGGATCTGGGCCGGTACGCCGTTTCCGCCGGGACAAATCGGCTATGCGACAACCGCCGGCAGCCGGATGGAAGACCAGCGCGTGATTCGCAAGATGATCGAGATCGCACGTAGCCCACAGGCGCCGATGGAGCGTCGCAAGCGCGCGATTGGCTGGTTGAGTAAGAGTAAAGATCCTGAAGTTCTGAAGTTCCTCGAGGAGCTGCTCAAGTAACCACAGATTACACGGATTAAATACGGATTAAATCATGAAGCTATTAGCCGTAATGCTGGTGTTGTGCGTTGTCGTGCTGGGGCAGACGAAGGGTTTTATCCCGGTCGATGGCGCCAATCTGAAAGCGAAGATCGATGGCGCGATCGTCGCCGGTAAAGCGAACGCGCAGGGCGGCCGGTTCTGGGTTGGATACCAGTTCGAAGTCAGGCCTGGTGTTGGAGTTGATTTTGAAGTCGTTGATAGTGCCGGTGGTGTTTACATGTCGATGGACGGAACTTCGATGATGTTCAATCCGGCCCACGAAACGCGCGAGCTCGGTCTGTTTCTTCTTTACGACACGGCGCGAGAAGCGTTCATTCGCGCCGAAGTCTACAACCTGCGCCGCAATCGCGAGTACAGCAGTTATCCGGTTTACTGGGCCGGACGCATCAGTAACGAAGAAAGCCTCAACTATCTGAAGTCGATCGTCGATGCTCCCGCGCCGGAAGTGAATCGCCTTGCCGAACGAGCAACATTCGCCATCGCATTGCACGACGATGCGCGTGTCGATTCGATGCTGATCGAGATGATCCGCCGGCCCATCGACGAGCCGATGCGTTCGCGTGCGATCTACTGGCTCGGCAACACGCCCGAAACCGCAGCAAAGAACACACTCTTCACCGAGATCATCCGTAACAACCAGGAAAGCAGTGAAGCACGACACGCAGCGATGTCAGCGCTCGCGATGAGCCGCTCGGCCGCCGTGTTGCCGTTGCTACAAAATCTGTTTGAGACGATGACCACGCGCGAGCTTAAACGGCGCGCACTCACCGGCATCTCACGCAATGACAACAGCGACGCTGCCGCAACTTACCTCATTCGCATTGCGGAATCTGAGAAAGACATGGAGCTGCGCAAGAGTGCGATTGCCAATCTCGGTCGCGTTGCGGGTCAGAAGAGCCTGGGCGCGCTGACCAGCACGGTTGACGGCGACGCGGAGGTCGAAATTCAGAAGCAGGCTGTGGTCGCGATTGGGCGTCGTCCGAAGGATGAGGCGATCCCGATCCTGATCCGGACCGCGCGCAATCATCCGAAGATGCCCGTGCGCAAGCTCGCGATCCAGGTACTCGGACAAACTGGCGATGAACGCGCGGTGGCGTTCTTCAGAGAACTTTTGAGCAAGGATTAAGGTGATGAGTAGTTCGATTCACAATCTCGACACGCTGAGAGAGGCTGCAATCACGCTCCTGCGGGAAGTTGAAACGCTTGCGAGCCAGCAGGAACCGCCACCGGTGCGGCTCGGGCTTCAGGAAGAAGTGCAGCGCTACGAGAGCGAGCTCATTCGTGAGGCGCTTATGCGCACGCGCGGCAATCAGCGACGTGCGGCGAAGCTGCTGGGCGTGAAGGTGACGACGCTCAACTGCAAGATCAAGAGATTAGGAATTCGAGATGGTTTTTTAACCACAGATTACACCGATGTTTTAAACAAATCTGCGTAATCTGTGGATCAGTATTTATTGCATACGCACGCGGACCTTATTGGTCGTCTTCCCTCTCAACGTCGCGCTCACAAACAACGTCTGTCCGCTCGGCGTGTTGTCCGGCAAACGAACGACGATCTGCGTGAGCTCAGCGATTCCGGGCACCTGGCCCACAAACTCAACCATTAACGAATAAACATTCAGCGCCGCGTCCTCCGCTCGCACCGTCACCGCCGAGCTATTCTCCCCGTCCATCAACGCCATGTTCATCCCAAACAACATCAACCTCGTGCGCTGATCCGCGCTGAAGTTGAAGATATTCGTCAACGG
>DATHTI010000037.1:0-4667 GCA_035463335.1 Pyrinomonadaceae bacterium
GCGTTTAGTTAACGGACGACCGCGTCGTCTTTCCAACGCTCGAAGTGCTACGGCCTGCTCGCGTGCTGAGTTGGCGCTCTGCCGTCGAACTTCACGCGCGGACAGTCGGCTACCACGGCTGCGACGCGAAGCTCTCGCAACCTGACGCCCGCCACGTCGTGACGTGGCACGGCTTCTCGCAGTTGCTTTTTTACCTTTCTGAGCGCGGGCACCCCGGCCCGAGGAGCTTTTCTTCTTCCCAAAAGCTGTACCGGAAAAAACGAGACAAATTAGGATAAATGCAACAAAAACAAGCCGGCGCGACTTAGGGGAATTGAAATGCAGAGTCATCAGGCCCAGTACCTCTCAGTTTTAGATTGTTGTAAACCTTGATCGCTTAATCCTGCGTGCAGTGCCAAGCTCTTTCAAAAAACGCCTCATTTCGTATTTTCGATCAAACCTTCTGCTGCAACTTGAGGGCGGGAAGAGTTTCCCTAACGGGCGGTCTCTGGGGACATTGATTTGAGACCGCCGCAAATATAACATCATCTTCAAGTTGGCGGCAATCAAAAAGTAATCGATTATACATATTTCGCTGGAACGCCACGTGCTTGAGCCTTGCTGTCGTTCCAAAACCGTTCCGGCTTCCGGTTGATTTTTGCGGACCTTAAAATAGAGATAAACGCTCAACGCGTCAGCTTTACCAGATTGACAACGTCAGATGCTGGTTTGTTCCTCTTAGTTTACGCATGAAATTTACGGCCACGGTACAAAGCTTTCGCGCCCGGCTTCTATTGCTGCTGGCGCTGATGCTCGGACTCACCCTCGGGATCCAGTACTACTTCAACCTGCGCCAGGTCCGCGCCAACGCACGCATGATCATCGAGCAGGAACAAGCCATCATGACCGGCATCGCGCTCGGTATCGAGGCTCTGCAAAACGAGCAATACCTCGACGAAATGATCGGCGGCATGCGCGAGCCACTCCTGAACGACAAGAACGTTCGCGTCAAAAACATTCTGGTTGTGGACGATGATGGGAACGTCCTGGACAGCATTATTCCCGAGTTCAACCCGCGCGAGCGCGAAGACCAGACCACGCGCTACGTTCAATTCAAAGATATTCAGCTATTGCCGCTGCGAAGCGCGGTGCAGTATACAAACGCGCACGAACAGCTTCCGTCGTGGATTCCGCCATCAACCAATGTCGACTTCGGTGAAGCAGGCGCTTTCTATTTTCCGATTCAGACTGATAAAGGACGTCGCTTCGTCATCGTCGTGCTCGACTCAGCACACACGCTCACAAACGTTCTCGAGCGACAGTCGTCGCGCTCCGCGCTTTACACGCTCGCCGTTCTGTTCGTCACGACCCTCGTCACCGGTTTCTTTGTCTGGAAATTTACACGGCCGGTCAAAGAGCTCTCGATCGCGGCACGAAAAGTCGCCGGTGGTAACTTCGACGTTCAGGTTCCAGTCGAGCGGCTCGACGAGATGGGCACACTCGCCGGCGCATTCAACGAGATGACTGCGAAACTCGGTCGTGCCCGCGAGCTCGAGATGCAACTTCACCAGGCCGAGAAAGGCGCGGTTGTCGGACGGCTCGCCGCCGCGATCGCACACGAGATTCGCAATCCGCTCAACTACATCAATCTCACGCTCGATCACCTGCGCTCGTCGTTTGGTCCAGCCGACGCAAAGAAACGAGAGACGTTTGTCAGGCTTACGGATCAACTAAAGACGGAAGTCGCGCGCATCAATCGTCACATCAGCGACTTTCTGAAATACTCGCGCCCGTCGAAACTCGAGCTCCAGAGTGTTGACATTCGTGAAGAGGCGGAAGATGCGTTGCGCCTGGTTGAAGGCAGGGCTGAAGAATGTGGGATTGAGACTACGATCTTTCAGGACGGTGCGCTGCCGCCGGTGATGGCTGATCGCGAGTCGCTGCGGTCTGTGTTCACCAATCTCGTTATCAATGCTGTCGAAGCGATCAACGGTGCGGGCGGCAGTATTGCGATCAAGCTTTCGAACCCTGAGTCGAACTCTGTTAAGGTTGAAATCACAGATAGTGGTTGCGGCATTGCCGCTGACGACATTTCGAAAGTCTTCGAGCCGTATTTTTCGACGAAGGAGACCGGCACCGGTCTGGGTCTCGCGATCGTGAAGAAAGCAATCGACGATCACGGCGGCACGATCAGTGTGGCATCAAAGGAAGGCAGTGGTACCACGTTTACGATAACTCTACCGGCTAGTGAGAACAGACATGCCACGAAAGAACATTCTGGTAGTTGACGACGAGAAGTCTCAAAGAGAGATTCTCGAGATGATCCTTTCCGAGGAAGGCTACGACGTTACGACCGCAGCCTCGGGCGAAGCAGCGCTGAAGTTTGCCAAAGATCGCCGGTTCGATCTGGCGTTGACCGATCTGAAGATGACGGGCATGGACGGCATCGAGCTATTGCAACACCTGCTCGCTTTCGATTCCTCGATCATCGTGATCCTGCTCACCGCGCACGGATCGATCGAGTCGGCTAAAGAAGCGTTGCGACGTGGCGCGTTCGACTATCTGGAAAAACCTTACGACAAGGCCGCGCTGCTCGAGACGATCAACCGTGCGCTCGATCGTCTCGACGCGATCGATGTCGAGATCATTTCCGCATCTCCGAAGATGGAGAGTGTGAAGAAGATGATCTTGAAAGTGGCGCGATCGAATTCGACGGTGCTCGTGCGTGGTGAGTCGGGCACTGGTAAGGAGCTGATCGCGAGGGCAGTCCACAACCAGTCACCGCGCGCGACGGAGATGTTTCAGGCTGTTAACTGCGCCGCGATTAACGAGAACCTGCTCGAGTCGGAGTTGTTTGGGCACGAGAGGGGTTCGTTCACGGGTGCACACGCCGAGAAGAAAGGGTTGTTTGAGGTCGCCGATCGCGGGACGTTGTTCCTCGATGAGATCGGGGAGCTCGATGTCGGTATGCAGGCGAAGCTTTTGCGCGCGCTTCAGGAGCGAAAGATCCGGCGTGTTGGTGGTACACACGAGATCAGTGTGGACGTGCGCGTCATCGCCGCGACCAATCGCGACTTGCGCGCGATGGTGGCTGATGGGCGTTTTCGTGACGATCTTTACTACCGTATTAACGTGTTATCGATTGACGTGCCGCCGTTGCGCGAGCGCCGCGAGGACATCCCGGTCTTGATCGACTACTTTCTAAAAAAGCACACGAAGAACACGTCGCGACTGGTGACTGGTCTAACGCCAGAGACGAAGAAGCTGATGAACGAATACAGTTGGCCTGGGAATGTTCGACAGTTGGAGTCGGCGATCGAGCGTGCCATTTTGCTTAGTGAAGGCGATCTGATCACGACCGAAGACTTACCGACCGAGGTACGCCAGGAAGTTGGACCAGCTTCAGAAGGCGCGTTCAAGCTGCCGGCCGAGGGGATCAACTTCGAAGACGTCGAGCGCAATTTGATCACGCAAGCCATGGAGCAGACGGACTACAACATCACGAAGGCCGCCAAACTCCTCGGCCTCACCTTCCGCACCTTGCAATACCGTTTGGAGAAATTCGGCATCAAAAAGCAGGACGGCCGCGATGGCGAGGAAGAAGAGTAGCCACAAAAAGGCACAAAAAAGCACAAAAGGAATTTCGAACCTACGATATTTGTGGAAATGAAAATATCGATCAAAACGTCGTTACCATCGCCGCAATAGTCTCGGCGCATGTTGACTACCGACTAGAACACTTTTTCTCACGGGATCCCACCTCTTAAGACTGTGGAAACTCACGTTGGCCCGGACCAAGGAGCGTGCAAGTGTGGAACACATCTGACGTTCAAACGCTGTAATCCCATACTGCATGGAGGCCAATATGAGATCCTCGATCATTCTCGTCCTTGCCCTGTTGAGTTTTTCGCTGTCGTGTTCTTCTGCACAACAGTCTTCCGAACTCGTCGGCGCGCAGAAGGATGTCGCACCAAAGAGTAGCGAGGTCCAGAAGGAAAACTACGCTGCACCAACCCAGAAAGTCTCGCTAAACGACGTCGATAAAGAGGCGTCGACCGCCGAGGCTGCTGAACGCAAGATCATTCGCAATGCCGACATCACGATAGAAGTTCCTTCAACTACAGACGCACAACACCAGATCACTTCGATTGCAGAGGCACACAACGGATTCGTCGTCACTTCGGAAGCAAAACAACGCGAGAGCAACGATCCCGCGCAACGGACGCTCGATATCAAAGTCGTGGTTCGGGTGCCCTCGAATCAGTTCGGTCGCGCCTTTGACGAGATCAAGAAACTCGCCGGCAACACGCCCTCAGAACACGTCACCAGCCAGGACGTCACGGAAGACTTCATCGATCTCGAAGCCCGACTCAAAACTCAGAAAGCGCTCGAAGTTCAGTTTCTGGAAATCATGCGCGGAGCAAACAAGATCGCCGACGCACTCGAAGTGCAGCGACAGATTGCCGAGGTTCGTACCGACATCGAGAAGCTGGAAGGACGCAAGCGCTTTCTGGAAAACCGATCAAGCCTGTCGACGATCAATGTGAACATTCAGACACCAAAGCCCGTGATAACCGTCACAGAGTCAGGCTTTCGCCATAGTTTGCGTGAGGCTGTTTCGGACAGCGTCAGCCTGGGATCTGGTATGGTGTTGTTCTTTGCTCGTTTCCTGATCATGATGGTGCCGA
>DATHTI010000038.1:0-4841 GCA_035463335.1 Pyrinomonadaceae bacterium
GTCGCAGACAAAGGCGCATCAGCCGGCAGCCAAACATCGACGTACGAAAGGTACGACAGGTCCTTCGGGAAGAACTGCGTCTTCAGTTGCGACATGAACCCGCCGCCGCCGATAAGAAACAGGAGCGCACCAGCCATGACTTTCCAGCGATGATCGATGGCCCATGTGCCGATCTTGTAATAACGAGCGGCGAGACCTTTTTTGCGTCGCTCGGCGATCGGCATTTCAAACTTCGGTTTCAGCAGGTAATAACTAAGCAACGGAATGAACGTCATCGACACGAGCCGCGAAGCCACGAGGGAACACGCAATCACGACCGGCAACGTGTAGATGAACTCACCCGTTGATCCTTTGATCATCAGGAACGGCAGGTAAGCAACAATATTTGTGATCGTCGCGTAAAGAATTGCGGTCGCGAGCTTCGTTGGTCCAAGCCATGACGCAATGATCGGCGGATGCCCGGCCGCGAGATCGCGCTTGATGGCATCGCCAGCCACGACCGGATCGTCTACGAGCAAACCGAGCGCGATAATCAACGTCGCGATCGAGACCTGCTGAAGGTCGATGCCGAGAACGTGCATCATGCCGAACGTCATCGCGAGCGTGACCGGAATCGAGATCGCCATCAACAACGCCGAGCGCCATTCCCAGAATCCAATCAACGCAATGATGACGACGAGAATGATCGCTTCGTAAAGACTCTTCATAAACAGGTCGATACTTTCTTCAACCTGCAACGGCTGGTCGGAAGTGCGCGCGTAGATCAGGTCAGCCGGCATCTGCTGTTTCAGATTGTCGAGTGTGAGATCTACCTGCTTGCCAAACTCCGCAATCTGCTCTCCCGATCGCATCTGGACCGACAGCGTGATCGCGCGACTGCGCTGCCAGTTACCATTGCTATCGCGCCAGTTGAAGAAATTCTGAAAACGCGCCGGGCTCTCATAACCACGCACCACATCGACGAGGTCGCGCACGTAAACCATCGTGCCGTTCGACGCGCGTACCTGAACGTTTCCGATTTCCTCTTCACTCTTGAACTCGCCGCCTGGCTCGAGCGTCACGTTCTTGCCTTCAACGTTTACCTGGCCGCCGGATGTCGAGATGTTTCTACCCTTCATCGCATCTTCGAGCGTGCCCGGCTGGATGTTGTAAGAAGCGAGACGCTCCTGCGAGTAAAGCAGAAACACGTTCTCGTTCAGGAGACCAGACCGGCTCACTTTCGAAACCTGCGGTATCGATTTGAGCGTCTTCTCGATCAGGTCCGTGTAGTCGTCCATCTGGCGGTAGCTGTACTTGTCGCCCGCGACCGCTTTCAATTTCGCTTCGACTTCCTGCGGATCGCGGACGACCATCGGCGGCCACGCGTCGGGATGAAACTCGGCAGACTGAAGTCGCTCGGCGATAAACTGTTGCACAAAACCGAGAACTTCCTGCTCGTTCTTGTCGCTCGCACCGTCGAAACCGACGAAGCGATCGCCTTGGACCACGCGGACGTCTGTCGCGAAATTTTTCTCCTTTATATAAGCGAGAAACATTTCGGCAGGCGTGCGCAGCAGGTGCGGCTGGATCGCGACCGGCGTATTGAGCACGAGTGTGAACCGCGCAGACTTGTCACCCTCGATCCGGGCGCGCTCCTGTTCGATCGCTGACTTGATCGCGTGGGCGCGCAGCGCGATTTCGGCGTCGTCAACTTTCGGACTGGCGACCGTCAACATCAATGCCGCCGTGTCGCCGAAGTCCTTGATAAAGTTGATTGGACCAGCGCCACTCGGCAGATCGCGAATGCCGTCGAGCCGCAACTTGATATCGTCAAACTCTTTGCCAGTCTCTTTCAGATTTTCATCGAGCTCGACGTAGATGACTGCAAGCCCGGTGCGCGAGATTGATTCGATCTTTGTGACCTTCGCGTTGGCAGCCATCTGCTCTTCGACTTTTCTGGTAACGAGCTGCTCGACTTTCTCCGCACTCGATCCGGGCCAGGGCACAAGCGCGACCGCCGTTCGCACCTGGACTTCCGGGTCTTTGCGCTGGGGCATGCTGATGTAGCCATACACGCCCCACAGGCAGGTAAGTATCAGCAGCACCCACGCGACCTGCCGTGTCTCCACGAAGAAGCGCGCGGTGTTGTGCTTGCCGTTGATGAGTTCTTGGTCGGACTTTCCATGGGACATGATTGCTGCTCCTGTTTATTAGTTTCTGTTATGTGCCTTTTGTGCTTTTTTGTGGCGTTTTCAGTTATGGCATTACGCGTACTTCTTCACCGTCTGCGACTTGTGTTACGCCGGTCGTGACGACGATCTCGCCAGCTTTGACACCGCTCTTCACTACGACTGAATTGCCGTATGACTCACCAAGCTCGACATTCCGAAAGCGCGCGACGTGCCTGCCGCCGGCGTCTTCAACAACCAGCACTGCATAACCATTCTCATTTGCTTTCGCTCGCGTGACCGACGTCAGAGGTACAACCGGAACTTCGGTTGACGCGCCAGTTTCGTTGACACTCATTGACGCGATCATGCCGGGCTTCAGCGAACCTTCCGGATTCGGAATCGTCACTTCTACGTCGAACACGCGACTGCTCTGATCCGCTGCCGGCGCGATGCGGGAAATATGTCCGGTAAACTCAGTTCCCGGCACTGCATCCGTCGTCATCGTCAGCGCGTCACCTAATTTGAAATTCTGGAGCGCGAGGTCAGGCACACCAAAAGCGGCCTTTACCGAGCTCACATCAGCCAGCACGAACGCGGGGGTACCGGTGGAAACAAGCTGACCAACCTCGATCTTTCTCTCGATAACGACCGCACTCATCGGCGCGCGTAGCTGCGCATCACCGAGCGGAATGCTCGCGGTATAAACTCCGGCTTCACTCGTCTTCAATCGCGATTCCGCCGCGCCGATCTGGTACCGCGCCGTGTTCACTTTCGCTTCCGCGACTGCAAGCTGCGCCTTCGCGGCTTCAAACTTCGCGTTGCTGACCTCGAACCGTTCCTTCGCGGCATCGTAGTCAGGCTTCGTGATGCTCTGCGTCGCAAACAACGCTTCCGCTCTTTCAAAATCCAGCTTCGCTCGTGTCAGCGCGGCGGCAGAATCCTTAAGCTGCGCGCGACTCGTCTCGACCGCAGTGATCGCTTCTTTCAGTTGCGCGTTGTTCGTGTCGACTGTCGAACGCGCTTCACCGGCCTGCGATCTTGCTTCGTTTACTTTCGCGGCGTAGTCACTCTGTCGCAGTTGGGCCAGCACCGCACCTTTATGCACGATATCGCCTGCTTGAATGTGACGACCGGCAGCACCCTTGATCGTCTCAACGTAACCACCGACCTTGAATGAAACGTCGACTTGCGAGCTCGGCCTGATGCTTGCCGAATACCGGACACTGCTGGTGCCGGTGTGTGTTTCAACCGTCTTCACTTTGACGGGCTTGACTGTTTTTTCCTGGGCCTTGGTTTTGCAGCCGATGGTCAAGGCGATAAGCGCCAGACCGGTGATGATGATTGCTACTTGTCTCGTGTTCATTTCTCTTCTCCTATCGCCTTTTCGAAATCTGCTTTTGCCGTCCAGAACGCGAGTAAAGCTTTCTGGTAGTCGAAATCTGAATTTGCCAAAACCGTCTGCGCCTGAAGCACGTCTTTCAACAAAACTGCGTCGAGGCGGTACTTGTAACTAACCATTTGCACATTCGCGCGCGCCTGCGTTTGGGCCAGCTTCGCGACTTTCAACAACTGGCGGCTCTCCTGCATCTGGCGGAAGCGCGTGTTCACTTCCATCACTATTTGGCTTTCAATATCGGCCAGCGAGTTGTTTGCTTCGGTGATGCTCTTCTCGCGCTCGGCAACCTCGCGCTTCTTGCGTCCCCAGTCAAAAACTTCCCACTCGACCGACACGCCGACACCGCTCAAACTGCGCGGGACGAAATTCGAATAGCTGAACGTGGTGGCGTAGTTAACGGTCAAACTCACGTCGGGGATGAATTCTGATTTCTTGATGCGCTTGTCGAGTTTTGCCTGGCCGATGCGCAGCCGCGCTTCACGGATTTCCGGACGATGCTCGAGGGCACGCTCACGCGCGCTGACAAGATCTGTTTCGCGCATGACCGCCAAAGCTGTTTCATCAGCACTGCTCACCGCGAACTCGGTGCGCACGTCGCGTCCCAACAGATGGTTGAGTTGTTCTTTCTGGGCCAGCAACTGGTTTTGAATCGTCATCAGCTCGTACTCGGCTTTTGCGAAACGAGTCTGAACATCCATGTGCTCGGTCTTGAGCACGACTTGCTGGACCACGTACTCACCAGTGACGCGATCGAGCTCGCGATAGAGCTTGATGTTGGCCTCGGCGGCCTGCGCGGCGCCTTGCGATTGCAGGATCGCGTAGTAGGCGCGCTTGATTTCATTGACGAGCGCCTGCTCGGTCGCGCTTAGTTGCGCACGCGAGATCTCACTCGCCATTTCCTGTTGTTTGATTTGAAGCTTGATGCGATGAAGCTGCGACAACGGCTGCTGTAGCTGACCCACGATCACGGCGGTCGGGTTTGTCGAAGACGTTATCACGGTGTCTTCGTTCGGTACTGGACCGGAAGGCGTTGTGCCAAAGACGCCTTTGTCGAACGTGGTGTCGAATGTTGACAGCGGCTTCGTTAAGCCGGCGTTGATTTTGAACACCGGTAGCAGGTGCGTGCGGGCTGCGGCGGCGCGGTCATCCGACTTACCGACTTCGAGCCGCGCGTTTTTGGCTGAGCGGTTGTTCAGGAGGGCCAGGTCGATGGCCTTCTCGAGACTTATGACCTCGACTCCGGGCGGAATCAGCATCGGCTCCTGCGCCAGAGCGGTTGAAGCCAGCAGCATCGC
>DATHTI010000039.1:0-4466 GCA_035463335.1 Pyrinomonadaceae bacterium
AGATCAAGCGTCGATCGCGCGAGCGTTTCCGTCACGCCTTCGAGCAGATCAACAAAAACTTCAGCTCGTTGTTCCAGGAATTGTTTGGTGGCGGGCGCGGTGAGATGAGTCTGATCGATGCTGACGACGTGCTCGAGTCAGGCATCGACGTGGTGGCCCAGCCGCCGGGCAAACGTTTGCAGAACGTGTTGTTGTTGTCGGGCGGTGAGAAGGCGATGGCGGCGCTCGCGCTCGTGCTCGGAATCTTCCATTATCGTCCGGCGCCGTTCTGTTTATTGGATGAGGTCGACGCGCCACTTGACGAAGCGAACGTGGGACGCTTTACTGATAAGGTCGTCCAGATGTCTGCGAACACGCAGTTCATTGTGATCACGCACAACAAGCGGACGATGGAGATGGCGCGCGCGTTGTACGGCGTGACCATGGAGGAGGCAGGTGTCTCGAAGCTCGTATCGGTAAAGTTTGAGTGAATAAACAAAAGTCATTGCTGCAAGGGCTCCCCGCCGCGCTGCTGTGCCAGAGCGCGGCGATTTTAATTTCGTGCGCGGCGATTTCTATTTTCATCGCGGCGATTTCCATTTATGCGCAAAACCCGCCCGGTGATAGTAAGCATAATACGCGTCCGCAGCAGGCCGTCCCTGCTGTCGCCGGCGCCACCAGCACGGATACCGTCAGATACTCGTATGAGTTTTCACAGCCAAAGTTCTACGTCAAACATATCCGTTTAGAACATGATGCAAATGGGCGTGGCATCGTCACGTTTGAGCGTTTGAACGAAGACACTCCGGTGACTGAGCCGATCGATCTCTCTCCCGATGCCCTCGCGCGCATCAGCGCAGCGTGGCAGGGGTTGCGCTTTCTCGAATCAGACACGAACTACCAGGCCGGCAAACAGTTTCCTCATCTCGGCACGATGAAGATCGGCATGGAGCGCGGCGAGCGCAGGCGGGTGGCTGAGTTTAACTGGACCAATAACCGCGACGCGGAAACACTCGTGAACGAGTATCGCAAAGCGGCGGACCAGGCGATCCTCGTGTTCGATATCGCGGTCGCGCGTGAGAACCAGCCGCTGAATGCGCCGAAGCTGATGGAGTTGATGGAGGCGATGTTGAAACGAAACGGATTGTCAGATCCGCGCCAGCTACTCAAGCTGCTTCAGGATCTCAGCACGGACGAGCACGTGCCGCTGATCGCGCGCAACCACGCTTTACGGCTGATCAAAGAGATCGAAAAGAAGAAGTAGCCACTTTCGAATACAACTGTAGGGGCGGGCCCTCCGTGGCCGCCCAGTTCGCCAATGACGCTGGGGCGGCCACGGAGGGCCGCCCCTACAAATGATCCCACGAGACGAATTCATAGTTAGCGTTTGGGAGCGGACCGGTAAAGACACCGTTGGCGCTTCGGAACTCAAGCTAATCCAGGACGCTCTTGTTCAACGTTTTGGATCGGAGGCCAGCCCGGCGTCAATCGCGCGTGTGCTTGCCGATCAGGGGGCGCGTCTCGTGCATCCGGAGATTTTGCAAGCTGATACTCGGTGGCGCGAACGCCAGATTCTCTTCACGCCCGACGATCTGGCGTTTGACACAATCAACGCCGCAAACGCGTTTATCGAGAAGCTCGAGCAACTACGGCAATCGCACGATCAACAATCGCTACGCCAGTCAGTTCTGCAAATCAAGCATGAGCTTGATCTCCTGGCAACTACGCCGTCATTCCCGCCAAACAGGCGCGCCGTCGTCCGCGAAGCCGCGCAATGGCTCACGGTTTGGCTGCAAAATCCACAAATCTTTCCGGAGTGGCTCGACCTGCGCCGCTCGACCGCCGAATTCCAGGAGCTTTTTGGAACTTTCCCGCCGCGGTAAGCGAATACCAGTGACCACCGGGCTTTTACATCGGCGCATGAATCTGAAAAGCGACGTCAACGATAGCGAATTATTGCGGTTGATACTGACCGGGGACGAGGAAGCGCTCTCCGTTCTCTATCGTCGCCGCCAGGGCGGAATCTATCGCTTTGCCTTGCAAATGAGCGGGTCGAAGTCGATTGCCGAGGACGTCACGCAGGAGGTCTTCCTGTTCCTGATGCGCGATGGTCACGTTTTCGACCCGTCCAGAGGCACGGTGAGCGCTTTTCTGTTCGGTGTGGCGCGAATCCACGTGCGCCGCCGTTTGCGGGCCGAGCATCGTCTCGAGCCGTTCGGCGACGACTCAGAGGACGAAGACGCCGCGTTCCTGCAGCAGAGCGATATGTGTCCGCTTGAAGATCTGACGCGGGCGGAAAAGATTGAGGCAGTGCGAAAAGCGGTGTTGAGCTTGCCGCCGAAGTACCGTGAAGTAGTTGTACTTTGCGAGCTACAGGATGTTAGTTACGGTGAGACGGCAGAGATTTTAGGTTGCGCGATCGGCACTGTTCGATCCCGTTTGCATCGTGCGCGGGCTCTGTTGCTCGCAAAGTTAAGACCGGCAGAAGACGTTGAAGAAGCGGGTTCCGCGGCCGTGAAGTCAGCGAGGTGTTTCGCATGAACTGTCAAAGATTCGAGAGTGTGGTGAGCGAGCTGGCGCGAGGCCAGATGATGGCTGCGGAACAACGTGGCGAAGCCCTCGCGCACAGTGATGCGTGTGACGACTGTGCGGCGCGGCTTCACGATGAGCAGATGCTGACGCTCGGGTTGCAGTCGCTCGCGGCGGAGATGGAATCGCTGGAAGCGCCTCGTGAGGTTGAAGCGAAGTTGCTCGAAGCGTTTCGTACGCGCGAAGTCGTTGTTCCGATTACGACACGACAGTCGAATTCGCGGTATTGGCTGGCAGCGATTGCAGCGATGTTGTTGATTGCGATCAGCGTCGTGGTGTTCCGTTGGAATAATCGATCGGGGGATGAGCCTCGTCAGGCTATAAAACAGGAACAGCCGCAACCGCAACCGAGTGTCAGCGATAAGCCGAACGAGCAGCTTGCTATCGATGTTGAGAAACCCGCTGTCGAGAATTCATTGCCGCAACGTTCAAAGCCGAAGCGAGTTCATCCGGTTAGTTCGCGTCGGCCGAACAATGCCTCGGTTGCGAATCACCCAAGAAAAGAGATCGCGACTGACTTCATACCGCTGAGTTACATGAGCGCGGCCAGTCTTCAGGAGGGCGGCCAGATTATACGTGTGCAGGTGCCGCGGTCGGCACTCGCGAACTTTGGTCTGCCAGTCAATATGGATCGTTACAACGAGAAAGTTAAAGCTGACGTTTTATACGGGGTCGATGGTATGGCCCGAGCAATACGTTTTGTTCAATAGATTACCCGGCGCTACCTCGCTCGGTTCTGTCATGTCAGGTTGGTGGCTATAGAACCGAGCGCCGTAGCAGCCAGTGACGAGTGCAGAACCGAGCGTGGTAACGCCGGGGGAGCGGAAAGGAAAATGATGATGAAAAGAATATCGAGACTTCTATTTGGCGCGGCTGTGTTGTCGCTCACAATCACCAGCGTCGCGTTTGCGCAACAACCGTCGACACGCATTGTCGTCAGGCAAGATCGCGTAGTTCAGGGACCGGAAGGCGGGCCTGTGCCACCGCCTGATGCGAACGTTGTGTTTTTTGCCACCGAGAGTTTTGGTGGCAAGGTGGTGAAGGGCGCTCCATACTCGGCAGAGTCAGTCACCGAAACTATCCAGACTCTCGGCGACGGCAATCGCATCGTTAATCGAATCACGAGCATGCAGTATCGCGATAGCGAAGGTCGCACGCGCCGTGAACAGAGCCTCAAAGGGCTTGGCATTTTGGGCGCCGCTGAAGAGCCGTTCAAAACGATCTTCATTAACGATCCCGTCGCCGGCGTGACCTTCGCGCTTGACTCCCGCTCACCCACTGCGCACAAGAGCGTGCCGTTCACATTTGAGTTGAACACGAAGAAGGGTGAAGGTCAGCATTTCGAGTTTCGGTCGGGAAGCGCCAATGGAAATGTTATCGTGACGACGCCACTCGCTGGAGTGCCGGGGCAACGCGCAATACGTCCGCCGGTGGACCAGTTCACGTTGAGAACGGAAGCCGGCGTTGGTGAGACTTTTCATTTCAGGTCCAAGTCCAGCAACGCCAACGAAGTTAAGGAGCAGCTCGGCAAACAGAATATCGAAGGCGTCGAGGCTGAGGGCACACGCACGACCGTGACGATTCCGGCAGGTGAGATTGGCAACGAGCGTCCGATTCAGATCGTCAGCGAGCGCTGGTATTCACCTGAGCTGCAGCTTGTGGTGATGACGCGTCACAGCGATCCGCGCTCGGGCGAAACGACGTACAAGTTGACCAACATCAATCGTGCGGAACCAGCGAAGTCGCTGTTTGAAGTTCCATCGGACTACACGATCAAGGAAGGCCCCGGCAGGCCGCCACGCATCGCCCCGTTCCGCAAGAAACTAGCAGATCCGGAATAAAACCAGCACAAAAGGCACAAAAAGCACAAAGGCAGAAAAGTCTGCTTTTGTGCTTTT
>DATHTI010000040.1:0-6642 GCA_035463335.1 Pyrinomonadaceae bacterium
CGCAAATTCGGCTCGGCTTCCGCGAGCGATTGTGCGTCGAGAATCTCGGTCTTGACGCCGCGCTCTGCGTAGAACTTCTCTTTGCGCCGCACCTCAGCCATCTCTTCGTCATCGACGGCGACCCAGATCGTCCCACACGCATCGTGCTCAACTTCGTGCGGTAATTCGTCGCTAATTTCGTCCCAAAGTTTTTGTGAGTAACGCGTGAGGGCAAACTGCGCTTCCGAGTCGTCCATCACCACGAGATGGCCCATGCCCGCCGCTGTGGCGCCACCACCAATGATTCCCGCTTCAATGATCCCAACGATCATGCCCGCGCGAGCGCATTCCGCCGCACACGCGGCGCCGACGATACCCGCGCCGATGATCAACACGTCATACGTTTTCGAACTCATCTGCCAATGCCCATGGCAAAAGGATCGCGAGCGTCGAGAATCAGATCTGCTTCAGCGGTGATAAAAGCCGAGCCTTTGATACGCGGGTGGACCACATTGTCGACAACTTTGATCGTTCCTTCAAAGACGCTGCCGACGATGCTCTCCTGCTTCCACACATCGCCTTCTTTCAGTTTTCCATCAGCAAAGAGACAGGCCAGCTTCGCACTCGTGCCCGTCCCACACGGCGAGCGGTCATAAGTCCTGCTGGGACAGAGCACAAAATTTTTACTGTTAACTCCCGGCAGTTGCGATGCGCCAAAGAGCTCCACGTGATCGATCTCGTGGCCGTCCGGTGCTGTAATTCCAGCACGTGCCAGGGCCTCACGAATTTTTAAGGTAAACTCCAGCAGGCGATCGATATTGTCGAATACAAGCTCGTGGCTGTGTTCGTTTACTAGAAAAAACCAGTTTCCACCCCACGCGATATCGCCTCTCACTGGCCCGATACCGGACACTTCAATCGCGACATTGGCGGCGAGACGATAACTCGGAACATTCGTCACTTCCACTGTCTTATTCTCATCGAGATGAGCGACAACGACTCCGACGGGCGTCTCGATACGATGTATCCCGGGACCGATACGGTCTAGATGGGCCAACGTCGCGACCACGCCGATCGTGCCATGCCCGCACATACCCAGATACCCCGCGCGGTCGAAAAATATGAGGCCGGTAACGCAGGATTGATCGACGGGAGCACACAGCAACGCGCCAACAAGTGGATCGGAGCCGCGCGGATCGTTAACAACCGCGCAACGAAAGTCGTCGTGATCGTTCCTGAAGCGCTCGAGACGATTGGCGAGAGAATCGTTGCCGAGGTCGGGTCCGCCGCTGATGACCACACGCGTAGGCTCACCGCCCGTGTGTGAATCTATGACTCTGACGCGTCGCATGCGGCATATTGAGCCACAAAAAGACACAAAAGTCACAAAGAAGAACTGTTTTTCTGTCTGTGCCTTTTGTGCTTTTTTGTGGCTGAATCGGGTATGATGTTCGAGCCTCACGATGGCCCAGAATTCCTGAACTCGAAAGGCAAGTAATTAAATGCGCAAGCTCGTCCCCCTCGTTCTTCTCCTTTTGTGCACCAGTGTGGCTTCCGCCCAGGCGCAATTAACGCCTGCCCAGGCGCGCGAGGCCGAGTGGAAGAGCTACGCACTGCCACAGACGAACTTCGCGCGGCAGATGAGTCCTGAGAAAGAGTTTCTCTTTCGCGTGCCCGCCGACTGGAAGCAAGAGGGAACGGAGCTCGTCTTCAATGGTCCGCACGCCTCGTTCATCAAGGTATACGCATACAAAATTCCTGACGGTTATCCGTTTCAAGAGTATTTCGCGTCCGCCCTTCAGAGTGTGAGAGACGTGCCGGGCGCGGCGGATAGGACTTTGACGCGCAAGACGCAGCTACAGGATCTCGAAGCCCGCGAGATCTTCCTCGAGATCGACAACACAGAGGGCGAAACGATTCGTAGCACATCGTGGATCACTGTCACTGGTCCACTCGCAGTCACATTCAATTTTCAAGCGCCAGTCGCGCACGCGGCCGAGCTCGAGCCGTTCTTCAAAGCCGTCGTGCAATCGGTCGTGTTTGTTTCGCGCGATTATCAATCAATCGAGGCGCTCCGGTCTTCGCTAATCAAAACGTCCGGGTCTGGTCCGATCAATGAGACCGAAAGCATCGTTGCCGCTCTTGGTGAAGCGACCACCGATCGAGAATCAACGATCAACCGCCTCACCTCGCTGTTTTCAACTAATGCGGACGTCACCATCGACCTGCTGCTCGATCGTCGCCCGTTGATACGCGCCGCGGCGGTGCAAGCGCTCGCCCGCACGAGCAACAACACGCTCAAGGCCTTCCTGTGGAAAATGATCGACGACGAGGAGTTGCTGGTTGCAGAGGCTGCGGCTCGCAGCGTCGCAACCGATCCGGACGTTGTTGCCCAAACTTTCAAACATTCGACGTCAGGCTTCAACACCGAAGCGATCGCGCGCGTCTGGCAGTTCATGCCACGTGATAAGCGAATCGAGCTACTGCAGCAGATCTTCAACACGACCGTAACGCCGCGGAAGCCAGGACTACCTCCGCCACCAATCAAAGCTTCTCCAAAAACCGGTGTAACTGTAAATGTAACTGAGCTAAAGGCCGTAAAACCTGGAACGCCTGTGCCGGATCCGTCTGTTGGCATATCCACCGATCCGAATGTCCAGCTCGGCGCCCTCACGCTGCTCCACACCCTCACGCCGAATGAGTTCAAGCTGCCGCTGGCGCGACTGATGGCGTCAAACTTCAACCCGCTGATCGCGGTCGGGTTGCAAGTGGCGGAACAACGCGGCGAGGCGCTGCCGGTCGATTCGTTATTCAAACTCGTCGCGTCTGCCGATCACAAAGTAAGTAAACTGGCAGCCTTAAATCTTGGACTTTCCGCAAGTGCCTCTGACATTCCCCGCATCGAGGCGCTTATCTCGAACAATTCGGCCGCCGAGAAAAAGGCTCTCGACGATCAGCTCAAATCCGCAATTAAGAAGATCCGGTTCCGAACCGAGCTGAGCACTGCGAAAAGCGTGGCCGAAGTACGTGAGATCATCGGCAAAGCTCTCACCGATCCAATGCTCGACGAGTTTGCGTGGCGATACGACTGCGAAGCGACCGTAAATGGATGTGGACCAGCCGGTAGTCAACCCGTTCTCAAAACTGATTTCACGGTTAAGCCGTTTGCGGAAAATCTGTTTCCCAACAAAGTGCGGCACTACACGGCCATTCCGAATCCGGGCCAGTCTGTTCAAAGATTCTACGAGACACTGAACGGCTTGCAGATGGACTCACCGCGCGCGCAAGCGAGCCTCGTGTTGATGATCGGCTTCCTGCGCCAGCAGCTCGCGAATGAGCTGAGTGCGCCGGCCGAGGCCGCCACGCTGATCGAATACACCGGCATCGATCCGAATTCGCCGATCACGATGGCCGCCTGGACCTCCGACAAAGCACTCGATTCAACGAGCCTCGCACAACGAAAAGCAATCGTGTTGCGTGTCAAAGATCGGGCGCGATTCGAGCGGGCCATACAATCACTTCAGTCGTCCGGCAATGGCTTCACGGCCCTCTCTGATTACGTCGCGTTCGGCACGCGCGCCATCGCTGCTTTCCCCGCCATTCTGCCGCTCAGCGTCACGGCCATCAGATCAGTCGACCCGAGCAAACCGTCAACAGGTCCATTACTTTCGTATGCGTTTGTTGGAGAAAAAGAGTGGAACGGCCTGCGGGTTAAGACGATTGAGCATTGTTCGATCAGCTCCGATTGGCAGGTTGAACACGCATCGACCCACATCGTCTTCCTTGGCGACACTGTGATTCTCACACCCGACCTCGCGACGATTCGCGACCTGCTGGTCCATGCCGGCAACCAGACTGACGGCCAGCACCTCGCTGACAATACTGAATATCGTAAAGCGATCGACCGTCGCGGTGACGTTGTATATTTCAGCGATCTCAATACCGTGCTGACTGCGTTCGGCGCAGATCCCAAAGATCCCGGTTACAACATCAGGGAGAGTGGAGCGCTGACTGTCTCGAACGCCTCGTGGGAAAACTCTCATCATCTCGTTTTTGAGGAGAGTGACTGGTCGAAGCCTTTGCTGCCGTTCCACCCAAAGGAATTGACGGCGCCGCGTGAGTTGTTGCCGGCTTCGACGATTGCTTACTACCTGATGAAAGTCGATCTGGCGAGTGTGTGGCCTACGAAGTTGAGAACGTTTTTCATCCCTGACGATCCGCAAAACACAACGAAGTTGTGGGCGCTCGATTTCAAACAGGACGTGTTGCCTGAGCTCGGGCCGGAATGTGGCGCCGTCGTCCTCGAGCTGCCGGGGCTGACAGACTTCAACAGTGTAACGTGGGCCGCGTTCTGCAAGTTGAAAAGCCCGAAATTGTCAGAAGCGCTCAGTGGCGGCAGCCTTTTCGCTGGTGTTGGACCAACGAAAGATTTTGCCGAAGTGAAAGCCGGCGCTGACTCCTATTTCGTCGCGACGCGTAAAGGATTTCTCGTGGTTTCGAATCACGATAAGGGACTCGCGGCGTTCGACGGCAAAAGCAATCTGGCAGCGACACGCGACTACTCGCGGGCCGTTGAGAAGGTGCCCAACAGTATTGTTGCTTTCGGCGGCTACAATCTCGAAGCCGCGATTGCCGCAGCGAACAAGATACCGGTGGAAGGAACACAAGTCGCGTTTATGGCAAACATGATTGGTTCCGTCGCCGGTGCGTTTCACAGTCAAAACTTTTACGCGACCGCAAGTGCCGGAGCAGTGGAAGCACATTCTTCTGTCGCGATGGATCGCGAGGGTCGCTATCCGGTGGCCGATTTCAATCTGCTGACGCGCGGCGCACGCATCACTTTCGCTACGCTCGAACCTGCCGGTATTCCCATCACCGATCAGAATCGATTGAGTAGTCTGGTGTTGAAGGTCCGTTCCAAAGCACCTGGTCCAATCGAAAATATTCGTGACGACGTCAAGACAGCGGAGCAAACAGTCGAGCAGAAGTCGGCGAAAGAGCTGGTGCTGACGATTGCTGCGCGACGAAGCAGTCCTGAGAGAGCGATCGAGCTGCCGGTTAAGGAGCCGGAGTTTGCGCAGTTTTTGAAGGCAACGACTGAGTTTGCGGCTGACAATGAGGAGGTAAAAAAACAGGCGAAAGAGATCGCTGGCACGGAACGCGACGCGTGGAAAGTCGCGCGCAAACTGGCCGAGTGGACTTTCAAAAACCTCGAATGGAAACACGTCACGAGTGCAGACGCCGCACAAACACTCGCCACGCGCGAAGCCGATTGTTCCGAGTTCAGCGCGCTCTATGTGGCGATGGCGCGCTCGTTAGGCTTGCCCGCGCGCATGGTCACGGGGCTCGCTTACAGCGGTAAGTCGTTTGGCGGTCATGCCTGGGTCGAGGTTTGGATTGGAAAATGGGTCGAGCTCGATCCGACGTGGGGCACAGACTTTGTCGACGCCACTCACATTCGCGACAGCTCGAATGCCCTCGTCACGTCCGCGGCGTTGAATCTCATCGAGCTGGAAGTGCTGGAAACGAAGCGCAACGTTGCTGATTTTCAAAAGAGTGCCAAAGCTCTCGCACAGCACCTGTCGAAAGCGATCGCGACCGGTGCTCGTTCCGACGTCGAAGCCACAATCGATCTACCGCTGTTAACCGACGAGCTCATGGGCCAGGGCGCCTGGTCCAAAATGAACGATATCGAGAAAGACAAGATGTGGTCGGCGTATCGCAGAACAGTCGAGGAGATCGTAACGGGTTACGGCAGCAGCTCCCCGTACCGCAAGCTGCGCCTCGTACATCTTGAAGAAAAGGGCGATGTAGCTGTAGCGACTTGCATACTCGCCCCTTCCGACTTGTTGTTGAAGTTGCGATTCGTGCGGCGGAATGAGCTGTGGTCGCTGGCGGAAGTCCAGCAAAGTGATACTGCTCTTTACACTATTTCAGACACGCTGCAAACGACCATCGCCTCGATCGAGAAAGTTCGCGCGGGGCAGAAACCGTCTTCGTCGGGTTTGAGTGATTTCGCTCGCGTGGTGGTACTGATCGAAACGGATGCGGCGAAGGCGATCACGCTGGCGGACAAAGCGCTCAAAGCCACACCTGCGGATAAAGGCTTGCGACTGCTGAAAGCGCTGGCTCTGTTTCTGGTGGAGAAATATGACGACGCCGTTAAGATACTGCGCGAGCTGAGCAATGAAGATTACGCGCCGGCGATCTATAAGCTCGCCGACGAACTGAGTGATGCGGAAAATGAGGCGACACAGAAAGAGAGCGTCAAGCTCTGGGAACGTTATACGTCGCTCGAGCCTCACGATCCACGGGGCTTCCGCAATCTTGGTGTTGCGTATAGCGCGCTTGAGAATAAGGTCCAGACCGAAGCCGCATACCGGAAAGCGCTCGAGCTCAGTCCTGCTGACGACACTAACTATTTTTACCTCGTCTATTTTTTGGCTATGAACGATCGTGTGGCCGAGGTGAAACCGCTGCTGGTTGCGTATGACCAGCATAAGGACACGGACGAAGATGTGTTCGTCATGACGATCCAGCGACTTTATTTCGCATCAGAGCCCGCCGCCGCAGAAAAGCTGGCAGCCAGTGAACCGGCGAGAGTGAAGAACAGCTCAGAAGCGAATCTGATACTCGGAAGAATTCAACTGGATGCGGGACGTT
>DATHTI010000041.1:0-7795 GCA_035463335.1 Pyrinomonadaceae bacterium
GAAGTGATGTTGAGGATGATCCCCTTCCGTTGCCGGATCATCTGTTTGTAGATCGGCTTCGTCACTGCAAACAGGCTATCGACGTTTGTGTGAATCACTTCGTCCCAGGCGCGATCGGTCGTGGTGGCGAAGTTATCGCCGCGATTGATAGCGGCGTTGTTCACGAGAATGTCTATCCCGCCCCACTTCTCGACCAGCTCACGCGTCAGTTTCTTCATGCCGACGCGATCGACAACCGAGACTTTGGCATTGAACGCCTTGCGGCCGTGGCCCTCGATCTTCTGATTCATCTCGGTCGCGAGATCTTCACGCGAGTTGTAAGTGAACGCCACGTCGGCACCCTCGCGCGCAAAGATCTCGCAAATTGCCGCACCGATGCCCCGCGTTCCGCCGGTTATGAACGCGCGTTTTCCCTCAAGCAACAGACTCACTTAGCTATGTTTCTCCTAGATTTTGACGGGACTTCAAGTTATATGCCGCGGCAGATTAAAGCGTGAAAAGCTGGGCTCAGTCAAATTCATCCGCGTAAAGCCGCGGCGAATGTAAGGATGGCTGACAGTGAATGCTGGACGAAGTCGGTGCGTATCTCGCTGTAATAAAGCCCCTGCCGCAGGCCGCCGAGAGCGTAGTCGATATTCGGGAGAATTGACCGATCTCGCTCCTGGATGATGAGCTGATCGAGAAAGCCGAAGCCGCGCGTAAGCGAGTTGAGATAAGCGTCGTAACGTGTTCTATCAGCGATCTTTAGGGCGGCGGCGATGCCTTCGAGATAGACGGCTGTCGTGTAGCCGGGCGTGTCGGATTGATGATCGTTGATGAAAGCGCCGGTCTTGTCCTGTTGATAACCGAGGAGCCAGTCTGCGATCTCAAACACCATGTCAGCGAAGTTACGCTCGCCGGTGACTTGCCACCACTTGCTGAAAGCTTGCAACAGCCACGTGACCTGGCCGAAATGTCGTTTATAGCGAAAGCGATGACGGTAGTATTCAAAACTGCGGCGCAGTCGTTCTTCATCGATCGTGGAAACATTTTGTTCGCACGCGACTGCGAGAGAAAGCAGAACTTGTCCCGGAAAGTAGTCCTGATAAATCTCTGGCGAAGGATCGTCAGGGTTGTGGTGAGTGGAAATCCTTCCGTGCGGAAGCTCGATCGAGCGCCACAAACTCGCGGCGAGATCTTTCATCAACGTACGACGTGGATCGCTGTCAGGCAAATTGCTGAGTGCGAGCAGCAGAAAAGAACTCTCAGCCACCGTCTCGAATAAGCCACCAGAATTGAACAAGTCAGGAAGAGGGGCTTGCCCCCGCTCTTCCCCATGTCGAACCTGCGTCAATAAACTAGCAATGACTTTATCGACCGCGCCTTTTACATCCACACCACCGAACGCGTTGTAAGCACGCGCCAGCACCCACGCGCCATGAGCCTGCCTGGCCGTATCAACCGACTCAAACAATCGATTGTGAAACGGCCGGTAACCGGAAAAGAACGAACCATCCTCACGCAGCTGTTTAATCAGATACCCCAGATGTAACTTGCCGTGGCGCTCGATCAATTCATCGATCGGCGGCAGATCATTACGCGGCCCGGCAAAGCCGCCAACAGTGGCCCACACACCTTCACTGCCCGCAAACCACGTCGCGCAATCAAATCGACACCAGTTGTACGGCGGCTCCGTCAGCTCCGCTTTCTGAATCACTGACTTCGCAAAACTGACTGCATCAAGATTCCAGTAACTCGCCACAAACGGCAGCAGCAACCCGAGTTTGTTCCCCTGGTAGACCATCAACGTCTGCTCGCCATGGCGATAATAATTTATGACTTCTTCCGGCGGTGCGTGGCCGATTTCGAGAGGATCGAAGAGTAATGAAACAGTGACCGCGACTGAGTCAGCGTTGATCGCTGTCCTCTCAGTGAACCGCTCGTCTTGAAGAGCCGCGCCCGCAACTTTCTTCAGATCGTCGTCGAGACTGCGCAATCGTTGGCCCATGCAGCCTCGTAAATGGCCATCAATGTAAACCGTAAGATAAATCGACTCGACATTCTTCGGTAACAGATCACTCGCCAGCGGCGGCGTCGTTTCAGCCCGATCAAGCAACTGGCCCAACACGAGATCACGCGCCCGCTCAGCGATAACACCACAAACTCTTTTATCTTTATGCCACGGAATCTCTTCAGGCGCGGGAACGCCAGTCGGCTGCCACTTCGCGCCCGGCTCGACCACTTTCAAAACTTCATGCCGGAACAATTCATAAGGCTCAAACGACACGAGCTTCGCATTCTTGATACGCGCGTGCTGAAACTGCCGCCACTCGTTCACGATCCCCGGCATCCGCGGCAACGCACCGCCCATTCGCTCGCGTCGCTCCAGACTCCGCACCACGATCCCGTAACGATCATTGTCGAGCTGACCCGGATTGCATAGCTCAAGTGCACTGAAGAACGTAACCGCAAACGCACTCTCGTTGACGATCTTCAATCCTTCTTCACCTGCAGGCAATCCGGCCGCGGTGCTCAACGAAGCCATTACGACATCTTCCGCAGCCGATCGCGAAATCTCACCGGGAAAATGCCAGAACCCGCCGCGCGCATGACGTCGATAAACACTCGCACGCGAGCGAATACTCACCCACGCGCCGCCCGATGAGTCGTACTTCTTGTCTAAAGATTCAGGCGCGCGCAAAAGCTTCTGCGTCGACAAGTATTCAGAAATCACGAGCCGCGCGAGCTCTGCCGGATGCAGGTGCTCGGGTGCTCTTTCGTTGGACCACTCAAACTTTGGAAACCACTTCGACGGGTTTGCGAGCGGCTTTTCTTCGTCGTCCATCCGGGCGATGAAGTCGGTCCAGATATCGTACACGGCCTCCATGTGATAACCGCGCTCCTGCATGAGCGCGTAGCCGTTGTGCCAACCGAAGCGCACGAGGCAAACTCCACCTTCGACGCGGAGCCCCGCTGCTTCGAGTCGCTCGACGGCTTCGTTCATACACGTTCCGGAGCTTACCGAGTCGTCGATCAGGATCACGGGCTCGCCCGGATCGATTACGCCCTCGATGAGTTTCAAGGAACCGTGTTGTTTTCGTTCTTTGCGAACGAGCAGACCGCGGTAACGATTGTCCTGGAGAACACACGATTGCAGGATGGGAACACCGGTTAGACCGTAGGTCGCGAGTTGGTGACCGTCGAAACGTTTGAGCAGCTCGAGTATGCACTTGCCGGCGAGCTCGGCGCCGCGCGGCGAAAGCGTGACGGCGAGCGAGTCGAGCATCCAGCGCGCGGAGGTGCCGTCGCGCGAGAGGATAGGTTGTGTCTCAGTGCGGTAAAGAATTCCGCTACGCAGGAGCAGCTCGAGCAACTCCGCGCGTGCTGATTGAAAGCTGTCGGGTAGTGATGCGAGCGTCGTTGAATGTGCTTCGCGCAGCATCCGTGTAATCCGCGGTTAAATGTATGGGTTTTCGGGAAGAGCGAGACTGAGATATCGATTGTCCAAATGGATCATGAGATCTTTATTAACGAACTCTTCCAGCGCGCCCTCGACCCACGGCGCATCCTCGAACCGCGCTGCAATGTCCTTGCGACTGCGCGCATCCGCACAATACTCGTAAAGCGTCGCGTAATCACCCGCATACTTCGTCACACGTGGTGAGCAGTTGCGTCCATCCTCGATCAGGATCGTGGCCCACGCTTTCCGGTAACGCAGGTAAGGCCGGGGACGCTGTTTCCAGCGCTGCTGCCAAACGCCAACCGCCTCGAAGATCTCGTCATACTCGCGATCCTCGAGCGCATCATCCATCTGGTGCTCGAAGTAGTACGAAACACGATTCAGATCGAAACGATCTTTCGGATACAGGTAGTCATAACAAGGAGACGGCACGAGCCGGCTAATCGACTGCGACTCCGGATCGGTATACATCGGCGAGCCACGATCGGCGCGCGCCTTCGCAATCGCCCAGGGCGCCTGGAGATGATGAATTTTCGAGATCACATCACACTGCGCGCGGTAATCAGCGGCAGTCTCACCCGGAAATCGCAGCAGGATGTTGTAGAGATTGTTGATGCCGTAATACGTCGACCACTTGATCAGCTCGAGATTGCGCACGCCCGTCGTGTGCTTCTTCATCAGCTTCAGTATGTGCGTCGAGAAACTCTCAACACCCGGCTGAATCGAAAACAGACCGCCCTGGCGCATGTGTTTGAGCTGCACGCGCGATAAGCTCGGTCGCACTTCATAGTGCAGGCGAATGTCCGTGTTGGCTTCGCTGAGCTGGCCAAACAACTTGTCGATGTACTCAGGCTCGATGATGTTGTCGATTGCGTTGAAATCGAGAATGCCGTAACGCCGCGAAAGCTCGTCGAGCTGCTCGATCACGTTCTCGACGCGTTTCGATCTGAATTCCATTCCGGCGCGATTCAAACCGCAGAACGTGCAGTGGTTCTTCACGCCCCACCAGCAGCCACGTGCAGTCTCGATCGGCAACAGCACACCCTGGGCCTGGTCGTAATATTCGTATTGACCTTGCTTGCGGGCGTAGAAGTACTCGTCAAAATCCGGCACCGGAGTCTTGTTCATGTCGGCGAGATTTGGCGCGCGCCCGTTGTAAATCACGCGATCATTCTCGCGCCACATGATCCCCGGCATTCCCTTCATCGACTCGCCGCTATAAATGCGCCGGATCACTTTGGGAAGGGTTTCATCGGCGTCGCCGCAGTGGATGTAGTCCACCTGCGGGCAGCCTTTCATAATCTCCTCGGCGATGTCGTCTTCAAACGTCGCGCCGCCCATCATGATCGGAATGTCGGGATAACGCTTCTTCAACGCACTCGCGAGGGCGATGCTCGCGAGTGTCTGTTGAAAGACCACGGAAAAGCCGATAACGCCGAAGCGACTCCAATCGACACTGTTGATACAGAAATCGATGAAAGCGGGCGCCGCTGTTTCACGCAAACGCCGCAGATCGTCGAGCGAGCAGTCCGCCTTGTGGCAGATGCCTTCGAGGTTTTTGCGATAGATCTCGAAATACTCGTCGTCGTTCGCAAAGTCACCGAAAGCAGCTTTGGTCCAGAGCCACTCGCCCACCATGCTCGGATACACGTCAGCCAGCGTTTCGTTGATGCGCCAGCCGACGAAGGTTCCGAAGTACATGAAAAGCGAAAAGGTTTGGACGGGAATCCCTGCCTTTTCGAGCGTCGGCTTGAGTAGGGCTAACTGAAACGACGGAAAGCGCGCCGATAGTGTCGGCATGCTGAGCAGTGCTACCGGTTTAAGTTCCTGGCTCATTTCGTTAAAGCCATCCACAGATTACACAGACAGGAAACCTGCGAGATCTGTGGATGGCCTTTCTTTAGTACGTCTTCTTCTCCGGACTATCCGGCGCGATCTCAGGCACTGGTCTGGGTGACTTCTCAGGCGCGATTTCAGGTATCGGCCGAGGCGTTTTTTGAGGTGCAACCTCCGGAATCGGACGGTACGGATCTGGTGCGACTTCGGGAATCGGACGAACCTCGGCCTTTATCTCAGGCGCAATTTCCGGTTGTATTTCCGGCGCGATCTCCGGTTGAATCTCTGGTCTGATCTCGGGTGCAATCTCTGGTATCGGTCTAATCTCGGGTGCGATTTCCGGAATCGGTCTTATCTCCGGTGCAACTTCGGGTAGTGGTCGAACTTCAGGCTGAACTTCAGGTTTGCCGGTTTTTAATTTGTCTGTCATGGATATTCTCCCAAGGTGTTATGCCTGATTACGCATAAGTTGATGTTGAGGCACGGGATCGTTGAGCTTTGATTCCAAGTGAGAGCCGACAACGGGGAGACCGCTGCGACAAGAAAAAGGTTTCGGTTAACGAGGGAACGCGCGCAGCGTAATGCTAATCGGTGGTCCTGTCAACAAAAGATTTCCTGAGCCACAAAGAGACACAAAATCACAAAAATTTTCTTTGTGCTTTTTGTGCCTTTTGTGGCTGGTCTTATCTGAACCAACTAATGATCGTGAAACGCTCGCCACTGGTCACCGGTAAAACTTCGTGAAATGTTTCCGCTGTGAAGGCGACGAGTAGACCAGTTTCGCCTTCGAGGCCGAAGGTCGTGGTCTGATCGCAGAAAGTCAGCACACCCCCGCTAAAACAACCGTCTTTCGGCTCAACTGAAAAATCATTCAGGAAAACTACAATCGAGATCCGCCTGACACGCAGGTGATCGAAGTCGAGCTGTCTCGTGTTGCCGTCCTGGTGACGGACAAAAAAATCACCTTTCTCGTAGCGCAGAAACTGCGGCCGCTCACAATCGTGAAGCGTCTCATCGAAATGTTGTTCGATGGCCGACTGCTGTTGCAAAAGCCGTGCGTGGATGTCTTCAAACGTTTCCCCGGCAGGATGAACGCTCGTGGTCTTGCGAACGGTTTCGTGGACCAGCCCCTCGGTACCTTGAATATAGACCGGTGCTTGCGTCGTGGGCGCTTCCGCCAGCTCGGCCCGCAAGCGCGCGCACGTCTCCGCGTCCAGAAAGTTCCGGAGCAGGAAAAGATTGAAATGAGTTGCCGGAGCCGGTTGCGACATCTCTCAGTCTCACTTTTTGAAAACAATTCTATCTTCGAAGACGCAACAATCAAGCCCCGTATTGAGCAAACACGCGATCGCGTCAGACGGGGTTTCGATGATCGGCTGGCCCATGCGATTGAACGAGGTGTTGAGCAGCACGGGTACGCCTGTCTTCTGATGGAACTTCTGAACTAAATCGTAAAATCGACCGTTGTTTTGGCGCGTCAGCGTTTGCAAGCGACCCGTACCGTCGACGTGTACGATTGCCGGCACGGCGTTTCTTTTTTCGGGCTTCACGTCAACGACTCGCAGCATGAACGGGCTTTCAGGCGGCGTGCCGTCAAAGTCAAACCAGTTTGCAGCCTCTTCAAGCAACACAGCCGGCGCGAAGGGGCGAAACGGCTCGCGCATCTTCACGCGCCGGTTGAGTGTGTCTTTTGCGTCAGCCCGACGCGGATCGCAGAGAATGCTGCGTTGTCCGAGCGCGCGCGGGCCGAGCTCGGCGCCACCGTCGAACCAGCCGATGATCTTGCCGTCGCATAACAACTCGACCGCGTCGGAGATCACGTCTGTTGAGTTAACAACGTGCACGTTCTCGGAAGAAGTTGTGGCGGCAGAGATGTCAGCCGGCATGTACGTCCGTCCGGGAGCGTCGTGAAGTATTGGTCGTTGTGAGTTGTGTTGCGTGAGCTGCCAGAGTCCGTAATATGCCGCGCCGATTGCGGTGCCGCTGTCTTCGGCCGCAGCCATGATGTAGACATTCTTGAAACCCGATTCGCGGATGATCCGCTCGTTAGCGACGCTGTTCAATGCCACGCCACCCGCATAACAGAGATTCTCGCTGCTGCACAGCTCGCGCAGATGCCGAATGAGGTATAGCAACGCATCTTCAAGTGCCGACTGTACGGACGCCGCGAGCGCTTCATACTCGCTCGTACGATTGGGCCATCGTTCGTTGTATCGAAATCGCTGCGGCACAGTGTCTTTGAAGTGAAAACGTCCGTTCGTGATGTCAAAAAATTCGCTCGTGGGAAACAGCGGCTTTCCATAAGGCGCGAGGCCCATCACTTTTCCGGCTTCGGCCACTTCGCCGAAAATCTGTTGCGCCGTCGCAGAAAACATGCCGCCAAGACTGCCAAATGAAGGCATCTCGCCGTCGTGCATCACGAGCCACGCGCCCCGCTCGACCGCGTGCTTTTCCAGCGGGACGACACTCGTGCCCGACGCGTGATAGAGCGAAATCGTTTCCCAGCTATCCTGAGAATTA